>NZ_JBMDIY010000060.1:0-11302 GCF_057808895.1 Flavobacterium sp. FG68 | reverse complement strand
TTAAGGTTAATTTTAGCTTAGGTTATTTAAATTGTAAAATCAAACTAAAAAAAAATCTGCAAGTAAAACATAAGATTCAAAATAACAACATGAACTTCAAACCTGAAACGAATCTAACCTCAAAGTGCAGCTCGCGTGAGGGATAGAGCTAAGCTACCGAAGTAGCAGCGAAAGCCCGACAGCATCCCGGTAAAAGGGCGAATATGCGTAAAGTGAATTAGCCCTTTTATCGGGATGGTGGCACGCCCTAATTATTAAGTTTCAACGGAAAACGAATATCAATTTGAAATTCTAAAAAAAATCCCCACAATGTGACTTTCCGTAAAAATGGTTGATTATAATATTTTATATTTGAAATAAATCTAACCAAACCCCAATCAAAATTCCTGCTGATGAAACACAAATTAATTTCGTTATTCGTGTTGGTTTTCATTATTTTTTCTTGTAAAAATGAAACTAAAGAAAGTAATTCTATTGCAGAACCTCAAAAATCGAACACAAATACAACTGAATCAGACAGCATAAAAAGTGATTCGGCAGCGGTGGAGTCTTCAACCAATAATTTGGCAGAAAACAAAAAATTATTGTTGGATTTTTATCTTAAAAACGACAAAAAACCGCAATACTTTTTAATAAACAACAATAAAGATACTACGATTGTCTGCGCCGAAAAAACCAAAATAACGATTACTGCGAATAGTTTTATTATTTCAAAAACACAAAAAGAAGTTTCGGGACAAATTAAAATATCGGTTAAAGAATATTATAGTATTTCGGATATTCTTTTAGGCAGACTTTCGACAACTTCAAACGGAAAATTACTGGAAACTGGCGGAATGCTGGATATAAATGCTGTTTCGGGTGTGGAAAAATGTGATTTAAAAAAGGGAAAAAGTATTGAAATTGAAATGCCTAAAAAGAAAGAAAAAGAGGGAATGCGGCTTTTTAACGGAAAGAGAACAAATGATCAGGTTAATTGGCAGCTGGCTGAAGTTTCAATCAATTTGAATAAGGTTTATAATAAAGTTGATGAAATGCCTATTTATCCGGGTGGTAATCAAGTTTTATATAAAACTCTTGGCAACAATATAGTTTTGCCGGATGAAATTATCTCAGGTAAAGTTACAAGTACTTTTGTTGTAGATAAAGAAGGAAATGTAACCAATATTAAAATAATAAAAGGCTTAAGCAAAGAGATTGATGAAGCTGTGGTTAAGGCTTTTAAAAAGCTTTCAAAGTTTATTCCGGGCAAAGTAAATGGTATTCCTGTAAATGTTCAATATTCTCTTCCCGTTAATATTCACTCAGATGAAGATGGTAATAATGGCTATTTAAGTTCTACTTCTAACAGCAGCGGATTTGCTAATTATGAAGCAAAAAAAACAAAAGCAGAGGAATTTGGTTCTTACTTATTTAAAAGTGCGAAACTAGGTTTTATAAATTGTGACAGATTTTTGGATTATGACGAATCGTCTAAAATTGATTATGTGATTAATTTTAAAAATGACAGCAATACCTCTGTAAGCATTATATTTCATAGTATAAAATCTGTAATGACAGGATATTCAAATGCTGATAATGTCTCATTCAACAATATACCATCTGGAGAAAAGATTACTATTTTCGCCATTAAATATGTTGACGACAAGCCTTATTTAGCGACTCAGGAAACTGAAACTTCGCAACAAAAATTGAATAATTTGGCTTTTGAAGAAGTAACTCCTGAAAAATTAAAACAGGAAATAAAAAAACTGGACCGACTGAATTAATTCTCTCTTTTCAATAATTGTTATTACAGAATCTACATGAAAAACTTTTTGCTTGTTTATTTATTTATATCATTTTCAAATATTGTTTGCGGACAAAAATTAGTTTCAGGCGAATATGAATTCGGAATGAATCTTTCTTATGATGAATCGTCTAAGATCCTGACAGGTTATTTTGAAAATTATACCGGATTAGACGAAGAAACAAATAACCCGAAATTTTCTTGTATTTTTTATATTGAAGGAAAAGTTACAGGGAAAAAATTTAGTGTAAAAACTTATTATCCAGAAGATAAAACCGATGATGTAATTTTAGGAACAATTGAGATAACTAATAACAAAACAATTAAAATAAAACTTCCAGAAGAACATGGCGGATGCTGGAATGTACAGCGTTTTGCAGATAAGCCTGAACAATTTGAGCTGGAAAAGAAAAGCAATTGGATACAGGTTAGATATGTAGATAAAAACAAATCGTTCTTTTTTAAAGAAAACTCTAACCTTAGTAAAACAAAAATGTATCTAATTAAAAATGATATTGTTTATGTCGAAAAAATTGAAAACGGAAAAGCATATTGTAGTTACAAAGGAAAAAAGATCATAAAAGGATGGATTAACATTGATGATCTAAATAAATTATAATAAAAAGCCCCAATTAGTATTTGGGGCTTTTAATTTTATATTAATCTGCTTTGACTTTTATTTCTTCTGCAAATAACAATTTAATATTCTCATAAGAATTTTTAAGCACCTCTTTGATTTGTTCCGGATTTAGCCAGGCAACTTTTTCGATTCCTTCTTCGATTTGTCCGTGTGGAGTTCCTTCAAAATCAGAATGCATTTCGAACCAATGCGTAATTTTGAGTTTGTATTTTCCGTTGCGTTTAAAGATATGATACGTTTTTTGGAGTTTTTGAACAATACGGAGTTTATTTACGCCCGTTTCTTCCTCGACTTCGCGCATGGCGGTGGCTTCAATGTCCTCACCTTTCTCGATTCCGCCTTTAGGTAAATCCCATTTTCCGTTTCTAAAGATGAATAAAACCTCGCCTTTTTTATTATACACAAAACCTCCGCCGGCTTTATTTACCGGAATTTTGGCTTTGAGGGTTTTCATTATCTCACTTTCGTCAGGATGATATAAAATAGCTTTTTGAATTTTATTTTGAAAAATTTTTATGATAAGCTGTTCTATATCAATACTTTCCAACAAGAACAATTGAAAATCTGTCTCGCGGGAGATTTCATTTGTCAAAAAAAGTGGTTTGTCGTTCACAAAAACTTTATACATTTGTACTATGATTTTTAATAAAGATACTGCCGAAAAAACAGCCGAATTGCTTTTGCAAATAAATGCAATTAAATTGAATCCCGAAAATCCTTTTACATGGGCTTCTGGTTGGAAATCTCCTATTTATTGTGATAACAGGTTAATTCTTTCATTTCCGAGCATTAGAAACTATGTTCGTGATGAGTTTGCAAAGAACATCGAAAAACAATTTGGAAAGCCTGATGTAATTGCCGGTGTTGCTACTGGAGCCATTGGAATTGGAATTTTAGTTGCCGAAAGTCTTGGACTTCCGTTTGTATATGTGCGTCCGGAACCAAAAAAACACGGAAGACAAAACCAGGTTGAAGGTTTTTTTCAAAAAGGACAAAATGTTGTAGTTGTTGAAGATTTAATCAGTACAGGAAACAGCAGTTTACTTGCCGTTGAAGCTTTACGCAATGAAGGTGCTAATATTAAAGGAATGGCGGCGATTTTTACCTACGGATTTAATGTTGCCGAAGAAAATTTCAAAAATGCCAATGTTGACTTGTTTACATTAAGTAACTACGAAAATCTTTTAGATTTAGCGGTTCAAAAACAATATATCACAGAAGACCAGCAATCTACACTACAAGAATGGAGCGTAAGGCCATCGACTTGGGGACAGGAATAGATTTTAGATTTTAGATTTTCTAAAAATCGCTTCGCTCTTTTTGGGATTTGGAATTTAAAAAATTGGAATTTATTTTGATTGCTACATACAAATAAAAAAACAAAATATTATATGAACTTAGAAAGTCCAAAAGTTACCGTTCAGAAATCAGCTCAGGATTTATTCGATCAACTGACTGATGTTAAGAATTTTGAAAAACTAATGCCGGATAACATCGCTAAATTTGAAGTAATTGGCGAAGATGCTTTTATTTTTGGATTGAAAGGTATGCCTGAAATCAAATTAAAAATGAAAGACAAATCAGCGCCAAACAAAATTGTTTTGGGTGCTGCAAGTGATAAACTTCCGTTTACTTTAACTTCAAACATTGACTCTATTTCTGATTCAGAAAGTGCTGTTCAATTATTTTTTGAAGGTGAATTCAACGCTATGATGGCGATGATGGTTAAAGGACCAATCAGTAAGTTTATTGAAACTTTAGCAAACAATATGAACAAACTTTAATAATGGTAAATTATTAATTGTGAATTATAAATGAAAGCCTGATCTGATAGATTGGGCTTTTTTTTGTTGCCACGAAGGCACAAAGGCGTAAAGAATTTGAAAGTATATTTCAAAAAAAACTTCGCGTCTTTGTGCCTTCGTGGCAAAAAACTTAGAATCTTAGAACCTTAGTATCTTAGCAACTTAGTAAAGCATCTGAATCTCCTTTATCTCAAATTCAGAAACAGAATCATCTTCCAATAAAACCTGTAATTTTCCAATTGGGGAAACGCCTTGGATAATTCCCATAAAATTTTTATCCTGAAGATTTTTAAAAGGCATTGGAACTCCTTTTTTGAACAGCGAATTAAAATAATCTATCCAAAAAAGTGATGATGAGGTTACCCATAATTCGGTTTTCTCTTGTATTTTTTCAGTAATTAAAATTGCCAGATTCTCTTTGTCAAAAGTTTTTCCGGAGATAACTGCCAGAGAAGAACCGCGAGGGAGATCTTCATAATTGGTTTGATTGACATTTATTCCGATTCCGACAACTGACACGATCCTGCCATCGCTTTTTAGAGTATTTTCTATCAAAATGCCACCAATTTTTTTATTGTATGACATTATGTCGTTTGGCCATTTTATGCATAAATCAGGAATATTTAACGATTTCAATGCATCTAAAACAGCTAAGGAAACTACAATACTCAAATTGAAAACCTGCTCATTATCAAACAGGAAATCTTTCACCAAGACGCTCATAATTAAGTTTTTACCCGTCTCAGAGCTCCACTTTGCCCCCATTTGCCCCTTGCCTTTTGTCTGATTTTCAGCCGTTACCACCGTAAAATTCTCCAGTTCATCCTGACTTGAGAATGATTTTAAGAAATCATTTGTGGAATCTATGGCATCGAGTTTGATTAGTTTCATTAAATAATTTAAATATCTTAATTTAATATTTTGTTAAGGTTCAAAAATAATCACAAAATTTGGTAACTTTACAAATTCATATAAAATAATTCATGGCGAAAAAGACTATTAATAATGATGTTCTATTGGCGAACATAATCAAAGGGATTGAGGAAGTAAAAGGAAATGATATCGACATTCTTGACTTAAGAGATATAGACACAGCAGTTTGTGACTATTTTGTCATTTGCAACGGTAGCTCAAATACCCAAGTTAACGCCATTGTAAACTCAATTCAAAAAACAGTTTCAAAAGACTTAAAAGACAAACCCTGGCACGTAGAAGGAACCGATAATGCAGAATGGGTTCTTATGGATTATGTGCATATCGTGGTACATGTTTTCCAAAAACACATTCGTGAATACTATAATATCGAAAGCCTTTGGGGTGACGCCAAAATAACTACAATCGAAAACAAATACTAAAAGAAAAATTTTTCTAAATGGCTAAAGATAATAATCCAAATCCGAGTAAATTTAAAATAAGTCCCTGGTTAATATATACCGCAATACTTCTAGTTTTTTTATTTATAAGTTTTGCAACCGGTGGATCTAATTTAAGCGAACCTGCACAATTGACTTCTTCTAAATTCAATACTTTATTAGAAAAAGGTCAAATTGAAAAAGTGATCGTTTATAATAAAGCCGAAGCTGAAGTGTACCTGACTGCTGCTGCTCTTAAAGACCCGGCAAACGAAAAGGTTTCTAAAGATATTTTCAAAAACCCTAATAAAGGGCCACACTATACTTTAGAGATTGGTAACGACCAAATCTTCCAAACTAAACTTGAAAAAGCAGTTGGCGAAGGCAAACTAAAAGATTTCAATTTCCTTCAAAAAAATAACTGGAGCGATATTTTAATCAGCTTACTTCCTATCATCATCATTATTGGTGTATGGATTTTCATTATGCGTAAAATGTCTGGCGGAGGCGCTGGCGGAGGCGGACAGATTTTCAACATCGGAAAATCGAAAGCTAAACTTTTTGATGAAAAAACAGATATCAAAACTACATTTAAAGATGTTGCAGGTTTAGAAGGTGCTAAAGAAGAAATACAAGAAATTGTAGAGTTCCTTAAAAACCCTGAAAAATATACCAATCTTGGAGGTAAAATTCCTAAAGGAGCTTTACTTGTAGGGCCTCCTGGAACTGGTAAAACATTATTAGCAAAAGCTGTTGCGGGTGAAGCACAGGTTCCGTTTTTCTCATTATCAGGTTCTGATTTTGTTGAAATGTTTGTGGGAGTTGGTGCATCTCGTGTACGTGATTTGTTTAAACAGGCAAAAGAAAAATCTCCGGCAATTATCTTTATTGATGAGATTGATGCTGTAGGTAGAGCCCGTGGAAAAAGCAATATGTCTGGCGGAAACGACGAAAGAGAAAACACTTTGAACCAATTACTGACAGAAATGGATGGTTTTGGTACAAACTCTAACGTAATTGTTTTGGCTGCAACAAACAGAGCCGACGTTCTTGATAAAGCTTTAATGCGTGCAGGACGTTTTGACAGACAAATTTTTGTTGACTTACCAGACATCCGCGAAAGAGCTGAAATTTTCAAAGTTCACTTAGCTCCTATCAAAAAAGTTGAAGGTTTAGATCTTGATTTCTTAGCAAAACAAACTCCGGGATTCTCTGGTGCTGATATTGCAAACGTTTGTAACGAAGCGGCTTTAATTGCTGCCCGTAACAACAAACCTGCAGTTGACAGACAAGATTTCCTTGATGCTGTTGACAGAATTATTGGAGGTCTTGAAAAGAAAAATAAAATTATTACTCCAGAAGAGAAAAGAGCAATCGCAATTCACGAAGCTGGTCACGCAACGGTAAGCTGGATGCTGGAACATGCTGCTCCGCTTATTAAAGTAACTATTGTTCCCCGCGGACAAAGTTTAGGTGCTGCATGGTATTTACCAGAAGAAAGACAAATCGTAAGAACTGATCAAATGCTTGACGAAATGTGTGCTACTATGGGAGGAAGAGCTGCTGAAAAAGTAACTTTTGACAGAATTTCGACTGGTGCATTAAGCGATTTAGAAAAAGTAACACGCCAGGCTCGTGCAATGGTAACAATTTATGGTTTGAACGATAAAATTGGAAATGTTACTTATTACGATTCATCAGGACAAAGTGAGTACAACTTTTCAAAACCATATTCTGATGAAACAGCAAAAGTTATTGACAAAGAAATTTCAGAATTAATTGAAGGTCAATACCAAAGAGCTATTCAAATTTTACAAGAAAACAAAGACAAGCTAAATCAGCTTGCCGATATATTAATTGAAAAAGAAGTTATTTTTAAAGATGACTTAGAAGCAATTTTCGGAAAACGTACTTTTGACAAAAATTTAGAAGAAGTCGTTTCGTAAATTATTCATTAAATACACAATATTTTTTAAAATCTTAATTCAAAATACCCTTTTGAATTAAGATTTTTTTATCTTTGAACGTTTTCAATTAACATGTAAAGTATTTCATATAAAAAATGAATTTTTTCAAAAAAATATTTGGTTCCAGCGAATCTGCTTCTGACGAAGAACACGAAAGTGAGTACGCAGGAACTCCTGCTCCAAATAGTCATTTGTCTTTAGACGAACAATTCATCTTTAACTTTAAGAAAAATGGCGGTAAATTTTTGTATTGTGAAAACAATCAGGAAGCTGCAGAACAATTCGAAAATATTTTAGAAGAAAATGACTGGTTTGAAAGTGAAGTATTATGTTACGAACCGGCTCTTTTTCATTTATTGGACGAAAACAAATTATTTTATATTGCTCCATCTAAACCAAAATTTTTATTAGCAAGCTGCGAAAACCTAATTGCAGATGAAGGTTCTATTCTTTTCTCTTCAAAACAGATTAGACAAAATAAACCGAACGAATTACCCGCAAATATTGTAATTCTTGCAACAACTAGTCAGATTCTCCCAATGAAAAGTGATGGTTTAAGTGCCATTAAACGTAAATATGATCGAGATATCCCGACAAATATCACCACTATAAAATATTTCGAAAAAGCAAAAGAAGAAGATTTTACCCAATACGGAAGTGTTGCCAAAAATCTTTATTTATTGCTCTTAGAAGATCTTTAAGATGAACGAAACGCTTAAAAGAACCATTTCTGGTGCTGTTTATATTGCTCTGTTGTTAACTTCAATCTTGTTTTCTACCGAAAGCTTTATCATTCTCTTTGGAATTTTCCTAATTATTACCATTTATGAATTTTCAAATATTGTAAATCTTAACAAAGTCTTTTCGATTTTATTTGGGACATTACTTTATACCATAGTAATACTAATTAGTCATTACAATAAACAAACTTCTGCTTATTTAAATAATATTTTTAAATCAAACCTTGATTTAGAAACTAATATTCAGCAATTAGATATTGTGCTTTTAGCCATTACACTGGTTGTATCTATTAAGTGTATTATCTTTTTATTTTATGACTCTGTTCAAAAAGTAAGCACCTCCTCAAAATATCTATATCTTTTAGGATACATTGCATTACCATTTCTTTTTATCGTAAAAATTTCCTTTGGAACAAATGATTATAATCCAAAAATCATCATAGGCCTATTTGTATTAATCTGGACAAATGACACTTTTGCTTATCTGGTTGGAAAATCAATGGGAAAACATAAGTTATTTGAGCGTGTTTCGCCTAAAAAAACAATTGAAGGATTTCTGGGCGGAATGGTTTTTGCGGCTTTTGCAGGGTTCTTGATTTCAAAATTATACATACAGCCTAATCCGGCTTTTAGCGGTAAATCTATCCTTATATGGACAATTATTGCTTTAATTGTGAGTGTTTTTGGAACGATCGGTGATTTGATCGAATCAAAATTTAAACGAATTGCCGGCATTAAAGACAGCGGTTCGATTATGCCCGGACACGGAGGCATCTTAGATCGACTAGATAGTGTTATATTTGTAGCACCAATTATATTTTTATTTTATCAAATTTTATATTATGTTTCATAAAGAAGGAGCCCCATCTATTTTATTAGGAACAGTTTTCACTGTTGCCGTACTTGTAATTGCTGATAGATTTATTGATATCAATTGGCTGAGAATGCTAGTTCAGATAGCAGCATTATTGATTTTGATTATTATTTTACAATTTTTTAGAAATCCTAAAAGAATTGCTGTAAGAAACAGCGATCACATCCTTGCTCCTGTTGATGGAAAAGTTGTGGTTATTGAAGAAGTTTACGAAGGTGAATACTTTAAAGATAAACGCTTACAGGTTTCTATTTTTATGTCACCTATCAATGTTCACGTTACTCGTTATGCGATGGACGGAATTATAAAATTTAGCAAATACCACCCTGGAAAATTTTTGGTTGCATGGCACCCAAAAGCCAGTGAGGAAAACGAAAGAACAACTGTAGTAATCGAAAATGACACTTTTGGTGCCATCCTTTACAGACAAATTGCCGGTGCTTTGGCACGTAGAATTGTAAACTACGCTCAGGAAGGAATGCAGGTTATTCAGGGAACTGATGCCGGATTTATTAAATTTGGATCTAGAGTAGATTTATTTTTACCTTTAGGTACACCAATTAATGTGGTTTTAGACCAAAAAGCAATTGGAGGAAAAACTATTATTGCTACAAAAGCGTAAATGGCAGAAAAAGATTTAGATACACGCTTTAACGAGGCTGTTGAAACTGCATTGAAAATGACTCAGGCCTCACTGCCGCAAGATGTGCAGCTAAGACTTTATGCGTTTTATAAACAGGCTACTTTTGGAACCGCGGTTTACAATCAATCTGAGAATTTTGATTTACGAAATGCTTTTAAAACGAATGCCTGGATGCAGATTAGTCATTTATCGATTGATGAAGCTAAAGAGTGTTACATCGAAATCATTAATTCACTAACATCAAAATAAATTAATATTATGAAGAATAACATTGTTCATTTTAGCATTTTAGCTTCATTTTTTCTATTATTTTCTTGTAATGATAACAATAAGCTAACTGAAGTTGTAGAAGTTCCGCTGCCTACTAAAGAAGAAAAAATAACGATTGGTTCTCCAAATGATGTAAAAGCAGATCCGGGTTCGTTTGAACTTACAAAACTGTCTTTTGCTTACGACGGATTAAGTCCTGCGTTACGTTCCTTAACTTTAGAAACGCATTATTCTAAGCACTATTTATCGTATACAAATAATTTTAATAAAGAGATTGTATCTACTGAATTTGAAAATATGCCAATTGAGGATATTTTAAAAAAGATGGATCTTAATAACGCTAAGCTTCGTCAAAACGCGGGCGGATATTACAATCATACGCTTTATTTTAATGTTTTGACTCCAAAGCAGCAGACTCCAAAAGATACACTTGCGAGTTCAATTGATAAAGAATTTGGATCTTTTAATAATCTTACCAATCAGTTTAAAGGTCAGGCTGAAAAGCAATTTGGTTCTGGCTGGGTTTGGCTGGTTGTAGACAGATACGGAAAGTTACAAATTACAACGACAGAAGATCAGGATAACCCGTTAATGAAAAATGCATTGATTCCCGGAACGCCAATTTTAGGCATTGATTTATGGGAACATGCATATTATCTGGATTATCAAAACCGAAAAGGAAGTTATATTGATGCTTTTTACGAACACATAAACTGGGAAAAAGTAAACGAGTATTATGTAGAAGCCCTCAAAAAGGTCAAGAAAGTATAAAAAAGTAAAGCTGGTACTAAAAAAAGTATCAGCTTTTTTTTATTCGCTTATTTTAAAACTCAGTCTTCTTATTAATGAAAGATAAAAAAATATGACTAAAATCATAGCGTATAATTGTATATTCCTATATCTTTAAGCATCGTGAAATACTTTTTTAAATCAAGAATCATTTCACAAAGATCTATATAGCTATTTCGAGCAAACCAATATGCTAGGAAAAAATAGCTATTCTGAATGAAACTATTAAAAAAAAGTACAGTGAAGATTAAAGCTATTCTCTTATATTTTGTCTTAATGATTTTCTTTTCATGTGACAATAAAGAGAAAACCATTTCTATAAATAATACTCAAAAGAGTCCGTTTTTAAAAACCACTCCATTACATATCCACAATCAAAATGGATATGCAAACAAAAACTGGAGAAAAAGTTAAGCTACATTTTTATAATTAG
>NZ_JBMDIY010000006.1:0-195831 GCF_057808895.1 Flavobacterium sp. FG68 | reverse complement strand
CTAATACAACTTTCTCAGCTACTGCTGCAAATGCAACTGGATATCAATGGCAGGTCGATGATGGTTCCGGTTTTTCTAGCATAACTAACAGTGGAGTTTATTCTGGTGCAAATACTGCAACATTAACTATAACTGGAGCAACTGCTGGATTAAATGGATATATATATAGAGTTGTCGCAACTGGTTCTTGTACTCCTGCTGCAACTTCAAATAGTGCATCTTTAACGGTAAATCAAGCTCCGGCAATCACTGCGCAGCCATCTGCAAGTACAATTTGTGCTGGTGCTAATACAACTTTCTCAGCTACTGCTGCAAATGCAACTGGATATCAATGGCAGGTAGATCAGGGTACTGGTTTTGCTAATGTTCCGGCCGCTGCACCATATTCTGGTACAACTTCTGCAACATTAACTATTACTGGCGCAACCGCAGGATTAAGTGGATATTTATACAGAGTCGTTGCTACAGGTTTATGTACGCCTGATGCAACTTCAAACAGTGCTTCTTTAACTGTCAATACTGCTCCATCTATCACAGCACAGCCAACTGATAGTGCTATTTGTTCAGGATCTAATACAACATTTAGCGCTGGAGTTTCTAATGCTACAGGATATCAATGGCAGGTAAATTCAGGATCTGGATTTAGTAATGTTACAAGTGGTGCTCCTTACTCTGGAGAGACTACAGCAACACTTACCATAACAGGCGCAACTGCTTCATTAAATAATTATCAATATCGTTTAATAGCAACTGGAAATTGTACTCCAGCTGCAGTTTCAAATGCAGTTACATTACAAGTTTCTAATATAGGTGCATCTTCAACAAAAGTAGATATTAGCTGCAATGGAGCTGCTAATGGTTCCTTATCAGTTGTACCATTAGGAGGTGTAGGATCTTACACTTATCTTTGGTCAAATGCTGCTACATCTTCTTCTATTAGTAATTTAGCACCTGGAAATTATACTGTTAGTATAAAAGATGCTATTCTATGCGAAAAAATATTAAACTTTACCATAAATGAACCACCTTTATTAGTGGCTTCTCAGGGAACTATAAATAATGTAAGCTGTAACTCTGGAACAAACGGAACAGCAACAGTAGTAGTAACTGGAGGAACTCCTGGTTATACTTATTCATGGTCTCCTTCTGGAGGGACTGCTGCTACTGCTTCTGGTCTGGCTGCAGGAACCTATACAGTTACTGTAACCGACGCTAATAACTGTCAAACTACACAAAGTTTTATTATTTCAGAACCAGCTGCACTTGCGGTTGTACCATCACAAACTGATGTTTTATGTAACGGTGCTGCAACTGGATCTGCTAGTGTAGCCGTTTCAGGAGGAACTAGTGCTTACACTTATTCTTGGTCACCTTCTGGAGGAACTGCTGCAACTGCAACTGGACTAACAGCAGGAACATATACTGTTACAGTTACTGACGCTAATAGCTGTCAGATAACACAAAGTTTTACTATTACAGAACCTGCTGCTTTAACAGCATCACCAGTAGCACAAACTAACATAGCTTGCTTTGGTGGTAACACTGGATCTGCAACTATAAGTGCAACTGGAGGAACTGGAGGATATACCTATTCTTGGTCTCCATCTGGAGGAACTGCTGCAACTGCAACTGGACTAACAGCTGGAACATATACGGTTACAGTTACTGATAGTAACTTATGTCAGAAAACTCAAAGTTTTACACTTACTGAACCTGCTGCTGCACTTACAGCTACTGCTGTCGGACAAACAGATGTTTCATGTAATGGAGGTGCAAATGGAACTGCTACAGTTTCTGTAAGCGGAGGAACTCCTGGATATACTTATTCTTGGGCTCCAACCGGAGGAAATACTGCTAGTGCAAATGGACTATCGGCAGGAACCTATACTGTTACGGTTACCGATGCAAATGGATGTCAGGCTACTCAAAGCTTTACTATTACGGAACCTGCTGCTCTTGTAGCAAGTTTTGGTTCTCAAACTAATGTTTCTTGTAACGGTGGTACAAATGGTACTGCAACTGTAAATGTAACTGGTGGAACCGGAGCTTACACTTACTCATGGTCACCAACCGGAGGAAATGCTGCTACTGCGTCTGGTTTAGCACAAGGAACTTACACAGTAACTGTTACAGATGCTAATGTATGTCAAAGTACACAAAGTTTTACTATTACTGAACCTGCAATTTTATCGTTAACATCATCACAAACGGATGTTCTGTGCAATGGTGGTGCAACGGGAACGGCTTCAGTAGTTGTATCTGGAGGTACATCTCCATATACTTATTTATGGTCACCTTCTGGAGGAACTGCTGCAACTGCTACAGGATTAGCAATAGGAAATTATAGTGTTTTAGTAACAGACTCTAATGGCTGTTCAATAACACAAAGTTTTACAATCACGCAGCCAAGCGCCTTATTCGCTACACAAAGTCAAATAAATGCAACTTGTTCAACTGGTGGTCAGGCAGCCGTAAGTGTTAGCGGTGGTACAACTCCATATTCTTATTTATGGTCCCCATCTGGTGATACAACTGCAATAGCAACCGGATTAACTGCCGGAGCTAATAGTGTTCTAATTACTGATGCTAATGGTTGTACAATAACAAAAAATTTTACAATTACTACCACAAATACTTTAGTTGCAACTACTTCACAAACTGATGTATTATGTTTTGGGACTAATACAGGATCTGCTGCTGTAGTTCCAAGCGGAGCGCCTGGACCTTTTACTTACGTATGGTCACCTTCTGGCGGAAATGCTGATACAGCAACTAATCTTACAGCGGGTAATTATTCTGTAACAATTACATCTGCTAACGGATGTTCTATTGTAAAAAACTTTACTATTACAGAACCAACTGAACTTATAGTAACACCAAATCCGCAAATAAATACTTCTTGTAATGGAGGAGCAAACGGATCTGCAAGTGTTACCGTTACAGGAGGAACCGGAGGTTATACCTATTCTTGGGCACCTTCTGGAGGAACAGCTGCAACAGCAAATGGCCTTTCTGCAGGAACTTATACTGTAACTGTTACAGACGCTAACTTATGTACCAAAACACAAAGCTTTACTATTACAGAACCAACAATCCTTGCTGTTACTACATCACAAACAGATGTTTCTTGCAACGGAGGAACTAATGGAACTGCTACAGTAAATGTAACTGGAGGAACTGGTGCTTATACATACTCTTGGGCTCCAACTGGAGGAAATGCTGCTACTGCTTCTGGCCTTGCTGCAGGAACTTATACAGTAACGGTACAAGATGCAAACTTCTGTCAGATATCTGCATCTGTTACTATTACAGAACCAGCTAGTCTTGCTGCAACAGCATCTCAAACTGATGTTACTTGTAATGGATTAAACAACGGAACTGCCACAGTAATTGCAACTGGAGGTACAGTACCATATACTTATTCTTGGTCTCCTTCTGGAGGAACAGCAGCTACTGCTTCTGGATTAAGTCCTGGAACTTATACAGCAACAATTACAGATGCTAATGGTTGTTTTACAACTCAATCTGTTACAATTACAGAACCTACTCTACTTACTTTAACTCCATCTCATACAGATGTTTCTTGTAATGGAGGGGCAAACGGAACTGCAACTATAACTCCTGTTGGAGGAACCGCTCCTTACACTTATTCTTGGAGTCCTTCTGGAGAAACTACTGCATTGATAAACAATCTTATTCCAGGAACTTACACTGTAACCGTTACAGACGCTAATGGTTGTACTGCGACTGAATCTATTGTTATTACAGAACCAACTGCTATGACAACATCTGCATCACAAACAGATATTTCTTGTAATGGTGCAGCAAACGGAACCGCAACTGTAACTGTATCAGGAGGAACTGGAGCATATACTTACTCTTGGTCTCCTTATGGAGGAACTGCTGCGACTGCAACAGGTCTTGCCGCAGGACTTTTTACAGCAACCATTACTGATGCTAATGGATGCCAAACAATACAAACAGTAACAATCATTGAACCTGCTGTTCTTTCTGCAGCAATATCTCAAACAGACGTTTCTTGCAACGGAGGAACTAACGGAACTGCAACTGTAACTGCAACTGGAGGAACAGCACCATATACTTATTCTTGGTCTCCTTCTGGAGGAACAACAGCTAATGCTTCTGGTCTTGCTGCAGGAACTTATACAGTAACTGTAACTGATGCTAACGGATGTACTACAACACAATCTGTTACAATTACAGAACCTACAATTCTTACTGCAACAGCATTTCAAACAGATGTTTCTTGTAATGCAGGAACTAACGGAACTGCCACTGTAACTGCAGCCGGAGGAACAGCACCATATACTTATTCTTGGTCACCATCAGGTGGAACAGCTGCAACAGCTTCTGGATTAAGTGCTGGAACTTATACTGCTACAATTACAGATGCTAACGGATGTTTTACAACACAAACAGTAACAATCACTGAACCTTCTGCCCTTTCTGTAACATCATCTAAAACAGATGTTTCTTGTAACGGAGGAGCTAACGGATCTGCAACTGTAAATGTAACCGGAGGAACTCCTGGTTATACATACTCTTGGGCTCCATCTGGAGGAACAAATGCAACAGCAAATGGATTAAGCGCAGGAACATATACTGCAACAATTACAGATGCTAACGGATGTACTACAACTCAATCTGTTACTATTGCTGAACCAACAATCCTTGCTGCAACAATATCTAAAACAGATGTTTCTTGCAACGCAGGAACTAACGGAACTGCGACTGTAACTGTAACTGGAGGAACTGGAGCTTATACTTATTCATGGGCACCTTTTGGAGGATCAGCTGCAACAGCAACTGGATTAAACGCAGGAACTTATACAGTAACTGTAACAGATGCAAACGCGTGTCAGACAACACAAAGTATTATTATTACTGAACCTGCAATTCTTTCTGCAACAGCATCACAAACAGATGTTTCTTGTAATGGAGGAACTAACGGAACTGCAACAGTAACTCCAACTGGAGGAACAGCACCATATACTTATTCTTGGTCACCATCTGGAGGAACAGCTGCAACAGCTTCTGGTCTTGCTGCAGGAACTTATACTGCAACTATTACAGATGCTAACGGATGTACTACAACACAATCTGTTACAATTACAGAACCTACAATTCTTACTGCAACAGCATCTAAAACAGATGTTTCTTGTAACGCGGGAACTAACGGAACTGCAACTGTAACTGCAGCTGGAGGAACAGCACCATATACTTATTCTTGGTCACCATTAGGTGGAACAGCTGCAACAGCTTCTGGATTAAGCGCAGGAACTTATACTGCAACTATTACAGATGCTAACGGATGTTTTACCACACAAACAGTAACAATCAGTGAACCTTCTGCCCTTTCTGTAACATCATCTAAAACAGATGTTTCTTGTAACGGAGTAGCTAACGGATCTGCAACTGTAAATGTAACTGGAGGAACTGGGGCTTATACTTATTCTTGGGCACCATCAGGTGGAACAGCTGCAACAGCAACTGGATTAAGCGCAGGAACTTACACTGCAACTATTACAGATGCTAATGGTTGTACAACAACACAATCTATTATTATTGCTCAACCAACAATTCTTGCTGCAACAACATCTAAAACAGATATTTCTTGCAACGGAGGAAATAATGGATCTGCAACGGTAACTGCAACTGGAGGAACTGGAGCTTATACTTATTCTTGGTCACCATCAGGTGGAACAGCTGCAACAGCAACTGGATTAAGTGCAGGAACTTACACTGCAACTATTACAGACGCTAACGGTTGTACTACAACACAATCTGTTACTATTGCTCAACCAACAATTCTTGCTGCAACAATATCTAAAACTGATGTTTCTTGCAACGGAGGAACTAACGGAACTGCAACAGTAACTGCAACTGGAGGAACAGCACCATATACTTATGCTTGGTCACCAGTCGGTGGAACATCTGCAACAGCAACTGGATTAAGCGCAGGAACTTATTCTGTAACAATTACAGATGCTAATGGATGTTTATTAACTCAAACAATAACTATTATTACAACTCCAGATGCAACAGCGCCAGTACCAACTGTAGCTAGTCTTCCGGAAATAAGTAACTATTGTTCAGTTTCAGCATCAGATATCGCTATTCCAACTGCTACAGATAATTGTGCAGGAATCCTAAATGGAACTACAACTGATCCTTTAAGCTACAATTCAGTAGGAACTTATGTAATTACATGGAAATATGATGACGGAAATGGAAACATTGCAACACAACCGCAAACAGTAAAAGTACTTGCTTCTCCATTGAATGCTGTAACTTTTACCGGCGCTCAATTTACATACGATGGAAATGCTCATGCATTGCAAGTTGCAAATCTGCCAACTGGAGCAACTGTTACCTATTCTGCAAACAATACGTCAACAAATGCTGGTACTTATGTAGTTACTGCGACAGTAACACCATCAGCCAGCGCGTCAAATTGTGCAGTAGTAACCCTAACAGCTAATCTTGTTATTAATAAAGCAGCACAGCAAATTACATTTAATGCAATTCCGGTTAAAACACTTGGAGCAAATAATACCTTTAATTTAACAGCGACTTCAAATTCAAATTTAGCTGTTACTTACACATCAACATATACTGCACCATTAGCTCCTGCAACAGTTTCTGCTACAGGCGTGGTAAATATGTTAAGATCTGGTGATGTATTAATTACGGCTCATCAGCCTGGAGATAATAACTATCTTCCTGCTGCCGATGTTTCACAGTTGTTAGTGATCTTAAACAACAATATCGATGTTAAGAAAATCACTATTGGAACGAAAGTTTTTGATAACCCTGGAAAAACAATTTTTTATGTACTTCCATGTGGGGAAACAAATCCAAATGTATCTATCTTAAATGAATCAGGTGCAATAATAACTCCTTCTTCTAATTTTACAATTCAAACTCCTAAACCAGGAATTTACAGTCAGAATGTAACAATTACATCACAAGACGGAAGTTTATCTGCAACTTACTCTTTAGTAGTTGTGAAACCATTTAATTTCTTTGACATTGTTAAACAGAAATTTAATAACGTACTCCTTGTAAATAACAATCCACAGACAAATGGCGGTTATGAGTTTGCTTCTTACGAATGGTTCAAAAACGATGAGCCAATAGGAACTGGTCAGTATTATTCTGCAGGAAACAGCATTACTTCATTATTAGATCCAACGGCAGATTATAGTGTAAAAATGACAACTAAAGATGGAAAAGTACTATATGTATGTGCTTCTAAAGTTACATTGACAAATACGCTGCTGGCTAAAGTTTATCCTAACCCAATTGAAATTGGAAAAGTAGTTACTGTTGAAGCAGATTTCCCTGAGGAAGAATTAGCGAAAATGCAAATTAGCCTTTACACTGTTACAGGTCAATTGGTAAAAACTGTACAATCATCTACAGCTAAAACTGAAATACAATTACCTCAAACAACTGAGAGCAATATGTACATGGTAGTTCTTGAAACGCCTAACATCAAAAAAACTTTCAAAGTAATTGTAAAATAAATAAACCCTGCCAGTACTAGATAAAAATAGTACTGGCATAATATAACTTAAGATGAAAAAAAATATTTACAGCTATATCACATCCATTGCCATTTTCACGGCATTTTTAGCAGCGTCTTTAAATAGTTATGGCCAGGATAAAAAACAAGAATTTTCGATTTCTTTAGGAGGGCCATTTTCTTATATCGATGCTAATTCTTCCGGAAAAACAGTACCGGGAATTGGCGTTAATGCAGGTCTTCGTTATTCTTATTATTTAAGCGAAAGTTTAAGCTTAGGAATTGGAGTTGAATATCAAACCTACAATTCAGATTTAAAATATAATTTCTTTGCAGGAGCATACGCTGCTACTGACGCTGAAAATGAGAATTTTCAATTTAGATACAAAGGTACGAATGTGAGAGAAGAACAAAAACTGGCTTATATCAATGTGCCAATTAATGTTCAATTTGAAACTCCGGGAACATCTAAATTATATGTCGCTGCGGGGGCTAAAATTGGTTTCGCGTCAAGCGGAAGTTACCAAACAACTTTTCAAAATCTAACTACAAGCGGTTACTATCCACAATACAATGTAGAATTGTTTAGTCCGGCTTTTGCAGGTTTTGCAAGTACAAATGATTTAGTAACCGGTAAACAAGATCTTAATACAGAAGTTTCTTATTCAGCCACTTTTGAAACTGGTTTAAAACAAGAATTAGGAACTAGAAATTCTTTTTATATTGGTGCCTATTTTGAGTATGGTCTAAATAATATCTATGACAAAACCGGAAACGGGCAAATTGTTATATACAATGCTCAACAACCCGTACAATTAGGATATGATACCTTACTTAATTCTCCTTTAAGCAGCAGTGCCAGACTTGTTTCATACGGTCTTAAATTAAGATTTGCATTGCGATAATAATTTTTGACCAATTAAAAAAAGCTATTCAGTATTGAATAGCTTTTTTTGTTTTATAAATAAATCCAGAGCAATTATCTTCTCTTCTTTTGCTGACCCGGAGCATAAGCTTTTGCACTTTTACTTCCAGACGCTTTTTTAGCCTGTCCAGGAGGAATTTTTCCTGATGATGAAGAAGAGTTATGAACACTGCAGCTCACAATACTTACTATCAATAAAGTAAAAGATAAAATTTTAATAAAGTTTGTCATTTTCATAAATTTGTTTTTTATAACCAAAAATACTGTTTTGACTATTAAAAAAAACTTATAATCATTATAAATAACAAAAACCTGTAACGGACTAATCCATTACAGGTTTTTCTAATTTCGATTGCTATTTATATTCTATTTCTTAACAGAATCTGTAGTAATAGTTCTAACCGTATCATTTGTAACTGTATCAACATCTGGTCCTACAGTATCAATAATAGCTTCAGTCGAATCTATACTGTTTTGAGACTCTATTGTTGGTTCATTCTTTTTACAAGAAAATGCTAATCCCGTTAACAGAACCAACATTGCAATTTTAATTTTTAATATCGTTTTCATAATTATATTTTTTTCTGTTTGCATTCATTTTAATATTTCAAATTTAACTTTCTGAATATCAAAACTATTACATAATTTCTGCAATCCTTTATATGAATCAAAGAAATGTGTTAAACTATTGTTATACAATGCAAAATGTATAAATTGAAAATTTAATTATATAACTGCATAAACGGTGATTTTGTGAAATTTGTAGAAACAATATTAAAATGAAAACTTATTTTCGCAATAATGGTTTAAGTATCTGCTTTTTGATACTATTTGGAGGAACTTTAATTGGTCAGATTTTATTTGGTTTTGAAGAACACAATAAGGAACTTATTAGCGAAGGAGGAAAAATAATAAATCTGAGCTCGTATCTTTTATCAGGACATTTCATTGAATCTACTTTTGAAAACTGGGAAAGTGAATTTCTTCAAATGGGCCTTTTTGTTGTATTTACTATTTTCTTAAAACAAAAAGGGTCATCAGAATCAAAAAAAATTAATCAAAAAGAAGAAGTAGACCGGGAACCAGATCCTAACCGAAAAAATGCTCCGTGGCCCGTTAAAAAAGGAGGCTTTCTTTTGACACTGTACAAACATTCCCTTTCAGCTTCACTAATGCTACTATTTCTTATTTCATTAATACTTCATTTTTATGGAAGTCTTAAAGACGAAAATGAAAAATTACTTTTGGAAGGAAAACAATTAGAAACGATTTCGTCCTTTATAAAAAATTCAAGATTTTGGTTTGAATCTTTTCAAAATTGGCAGAGCGAATTTCTATCAGTATTTGCTATCGTAATATTATCTATATACCTACGCCAAATTGGCTCTTCTCAATCAAAACCCGTAGATGCTCCCAACATGGAAACCGGAGTTTAATTTAAAAATATAAATTTTTTAATACTGAAATTTTGACTTACTCCTATTCTTACTGGAAATACTATAAAATATTGACAATAAAAATGTAAGCCTCTTTTTTATTCTTGGTTGTAGCTTTGAGTGTACTTATATGATTTTCATTTATTTAAAACTACAATATGAATAATTCAGATAACTTAAATGAAGGAAGTATAACTTCTGGCGATAATGTTTCCTTTTGGATTGATACAACTCCAATTTTGTCTTTTGATAAACCAAGTGAGGATATTTCAACTGAAGTACTAATCATTGGCGGCGGAATTGCCGGCTTAACAACTGCATATAAACTTTTAAAAGCAGGAAAAAAAGTAGTTTTAGTCGAAGATGGATTTATAGGAAGCGGCGAAACCGGAAGAACTACAGCACATTTAACCTGCGCACTCGATGACAGATATTACTATCTTGAAAATACATTTGGCAAAGAAAGTGCTCACCTTGCAGCTGAAAGCCATACCGCAGCAATTGATGAAATTGAAAAAATAGTTACTAGATTAAATATAGACTGTGATTTTAAAAGAGTAAAGGGTTATTTATTTCTTCATCCAAGCGATAAAGAAGAAAATCTCGACAAAGAATTTCAGGCATCAAAAGATGCCGGACTCCAAACCTCACTATTAAACAATACACCATATTTAAACGGAGCTCAAAACCAAAGATCTATTGAATTTAGAAATCAGGGACAGTTTCATGTTTTACATTATTTAAAAGGACTTGCCGAAGCTGTTACAGCACTCGGTGGAACCATTTTCACTGAAGCACATGCAGACAGTATTACAAAAGAAGGAGCTTCAGTAAATGGTTTCAATTTTACTGCAAAACACATTGTTGTGGCAACCAACACGCCAGTCAACGATGTTTTAACCATGCATACCAAACAACACGCTTACAGAACTTATGTTATTGCCGGAAAAATTCCAAAAGGAGTGATACCCTATTCTCTATGGTGGGACACGGGCGATATGGCAGCAAAATGGGTTTCGCAGCCCTATCATTATGTTCGTTTAGAAAAATTTGATGATCAATACGATTTGCTGATTTCAGGCGGAGAAGATCACAAAACCGGACAAGAAGATGAAGAAGGAATATCTGCATTATCAAGATATGAAAAGCTGGAAATCTGGACCAGAAAATATTTTCCAATGCTGGACGAAATTAACTATAAATGGTCTGGACAGGTTATGGAACCTTTCGATTCTTTAGGGTTTATGGGTAAAAATCCAGGCGATGAAAACATATATATTATCACTGGGGATTCTGGAAATGGTATGACACACGCCACAATTGGCGCCATGATTATTACAGATCAAATTTTGGGAATTAAAAACAAATGGGAAGATTTATATAATCCATCACGAATCACTTTTAAAGCCTTAGGAGATTTTATGAAAGAAGCCGGAAATATGGCAGCACAATATCTGGATTGGATTACCGCATCTGATATAAATAATACGGCAGACTTAAAAGCCGGCGAAGGCGGGATTCTCTCACTTGGATTAAAAAAAATTGCCGCCTATCGGGATTATGATAATACGCTCCAAGCTTTTTCTGCAGTCTGCCCACATTTAGGCTGTATTGTACAGTGGAATCCCGATGAAAAATCATTTGACTGTCCTTGCCACGGTTCAAGATTTGCCGCCGACGGTACAGTTATAAATGGCCCTGCAAAAAACGATCTGAACAAAATTCAAGTCAAATAAAGATTTACAGCTTATTTAAAATCTATTCCTCATACATTTCCATCCAAAGACGCGTTTCCTCAAGATCAAGTTCTTTTTCTATTTTTCTAAAAATCTCTTCGTTTACGGAACCCGCTTTATGCATAACTTCGAGTTTACTACGTTCTACATTCAATAGATCAATTTGAATTTTGGTAAAATCATTAAAAATTTCATTTCCAAATACTTTTCCGTTTCCAAAAAAGTTGGCTGGAAGTTCGGTTTTCTGCAAACGATTAAATTTTACTTCATATTTACTTTTAATATTATGAAGCAATTCATCATCAAGCAGCGATAAATTATCTTCGATATGCGCAATGGTTTCAGAAACAATAATATTTCGAACATCATATTCTTCAGCCAAAATAGAATAACGCTCAATTTTAAGTTTTTTAATCAGCCACGGAAGCGTAAGTCCCTGAATGACCAAAGTGGAAAGAATCACACAAAAAACCAAATAAATAATCAGGTTTCTAAGCGGAAATTCTTCGGTTTTATTCAGCATTAACGGCAATGCCAAAGCCGCAGCCATCGAAACCACGCCGCGCATTCCCGACCACCCGAAAACAATCATATTTCGATAATCAAATTCTTCCTTCATTCGGATTTTTTTACTGAGCATCCTCGGAATCATCGTTGCCGGAACTACCCATAAAAAGCGAACAACAATTACAACAATACTAATTACAGCTCCCCAAATAAATAACGAATCTCCAGAATAATTACTTATTCCTTCAATAATCTGCCGTAGCTGCAATCCAATTAAAATGAAGATTAAACCGTTTAGAATATTACTTAAAACATCCCATATCGTATTGGTCATGATTCGGCTTTCATGCGAAAAAATAGCTCCGGATCTTGCAGCCAAAAAAAGTCCGGTTGATACTACTGCCAAAACTCCGGAACCATGAAAATGCTCTGCAATCAAATAAGATGAAAATGGTGTCAATAACGTAAGTGTTACCTCAATAATATCATCACAAACGAACCTTTTATGGATATAATACATTATAAAACCAACAGCCACTCCTATTGCAATTCCTAAAACCGACATCAAAACAAAGTTTAATCCTGCCTGCCACAAAACAAAATTTCCTGCAGTAATTGCTGTTAAAGCATATTTATACGCCACAAGACCGCTGGCATCATTCACCAAACTCTCTCCTTCAAGAATGGCAATTAATCTTGGATGTAAACCTAAACCTTTAGTTATAGATGTTGCAGAAACTGCATCGGGAGGCGAAACAATAGCACCAAGTAAAAATGCTAACGGCCAGGAAATATCATCTATAAGCCAGTGTGCCACAACAGCAACCAATCCTGTAGTAAAAAAAACCAAACCAACAGCCGCCAAAGTTATCGGACGAATGGTCTGTTTAAAATCAGACCAGCTTGTATGCCATGCAGCATGATATAAAAGCGGAGGAAGGAAGATAATAAAAACAACCTCAGGACTCAGCGCAATAACCGGCAGTCCCGGCACTACACTAATAATTACACCACAAAGTACAAGTACAATAGGAATTGGAAAATTATACCTTTTACTTACTAAACTAAGAAAAGCTACGCCAAAAAGTAACATTATAATTACTGTGATATTTTCCATTTACTGCGGGTATTTATTTGTTTTGGATGATAATTTCTGGTTGCTAAATTAATATTTTATGAGAACTAAATTAAATTCTTATTAAAAAGAATACTGCATTTATTGGCATATATCTTTAATTCAAACACATAAAAAAAGCCGAATCTAAAATAAGATTCGGCTTTTTTTCTTTTTTACGATTCACAACTACTACAAGTGACCAAACTTGTTACCAATTCTTTAGAAACACTTTGGCTTCTTTGGTAATACAAACTTTTTACACCCAATTGCCATGCTTCGATCATTAAACGGTTTACTTCCTTAATTGGCAGTTCTGCCGGAATATTAAGATTTAAACTCTGTCCCTGATCTACAAACTTCTGGCGAATTCCTGCCTGCTGTACAATTTCCAGCTGACTGATTTCTTTAAAAGTTTTAAAAACATCTTTCTCCGTTTGAGAAAGCTGAGACATATGCTGAACACTTCCGCCATTTAGCATAATTTCTCTCCAAACTTCTTCATTATCCAAGCCTTTTTCTTCAAGCAGTTTTTTCAGGTATTTATTTTTACGCATAAAATTACCTTTACTCAAACCAGCTTTATAATAATTACTGCTAAAAGGTTCAATTCCCGGAGAAGTCTGCCCTAAAATTGCTGATGATGAAGTCGTTGGCGCAATTGCCATTGTTGTCGTATTACGTCTTCCATAACCTTTTAACAATTCAGGTTCACCATAAATTCTGGCTAATTCCTGAGTTGCTTTATCCGCTTTATCGCTTATATGTTTAAAAATTTCTGTCGTTTTCAATTTAGCTTCCATTCCTTCAAACGGAATCATGTTTTTCTGTAAATAAGAATGCCAGCCTAAAACACCTAAACCTAAAGCACGATGTCTTTTAGCAAATTTATTCGCTGCCGAAAGATAATAGTTACCTTCCGTTTTTTCGATGAATTCCTGCAATACCGCATCAAGGAAAAAGATAGCCAGTTTTACCGCTTCAGTATCTTTCCATTCTTCGTAAAGCTCCAAATTCATAGATGATAAACAGCAGATAAACGATTCGTCCTGAGTTGACGGCAGCATAATCTCACTGCATAAATTACTCGCGTTGATTCTCAGGTTTTGATCTTTATAAACCTGCGGTTTGCTTTTATTTACGTTATCACTGAAAAAGATATAAGGCAGTCCTTTTTGCTGACGGCTTTCTAAAACCTTTGCCCAAATTTGCCTTTTATCATTATCACCATCAATCATTTCCTGCATCCAGTAATCAGGAACACAAATTCCCGTAAACAAATTCTGGATTGGGTTTCCAATACTTTTAATTTTCAGGAATTCTTCAATATCCGGATGGTCGATATCTAAATATGCAGCAAATGCGCCGCGACGAACTCCGCCTTGCGAAATCGTGTCCATAGCTGTATCAAAAAGTTTCATAAAACTTACTGCGCCGCTACTCTTTCCGTTATCGGTCACCGCACTTCCGCGTTCGCGCAATTCTCCAAAATAACCCGATGTTCCACCGCCTATTTTAGTCTGCATGATTACTTCACCCAGTTTATGTGTAATTCCTTCAATTTTATCCGGAACATGTACATTAAAACAAGAAATAGGCAAACCTCTTTCGGTTCCCATATTCGCCCAAACCGGCGAGCTGATACTCATCCAGCCGCGTTCAATCATTTCTACAAAAGATTCTTTTAATTCCGGTTTATACAATCTTCTTGCGGCAGCCGTACAAATCCTGTCAATTGCACCTTCAACCGTTTCTCCTTTTAAAAGATAACCGCGGTTTAAAATTTGTTCACTCTCAGAGTTCTTCCACCACATTTTGGTTCCTGCTTCATTTTGTGGAAGACTATTTACTTCATTTATATCTATTGTACTCATACTTTTTGCTATTAGAAAAGATCGTTTGCCGTAATACTTTTATCGTGTTTGGTATATTCTACCGGACGTTTTGCAAAAAAATCATCCAGACTGTTTGCAAAAACTTCTTCTTCAAACCAGGCCAAAGCTTTGTAATCTTCCATATTAACGTTGAATATGGTAGGAATTCCAATTTGTTTTAAGCTTTCGTCAAGTCTAAATTTCATAAAATTCACCAAATCACCTTTTTTAATACTCTCAATTTCACCTTCTTCAAATATCCAGTCTAATATGTCTGATTCGACTGCAATAGAATCCTTAACCGTTTCTCTAATTAACTCTAAAGTATCAGCATCAAAATAATCCGGGAATTCTTCTCTGATTTTATTGATGATGAAAATTCCACCATTAGCATGAATCTGCTCATCGATAGAAGTCCATGCAATAATATTGCTCACATTTTTCATGTAACCTTTAAATCTTGTAAAAGAAAGCAGAATAGCAAACTGGCTGAAAAGCGAAACGTTTTCAATTAAAATACTGAACAAAATCAGCGAAACCATATATTTTCTGTTATCCTGAGAACGAGTATCTTTTAAAACATTCGAAAGATAATCGACACGTCTGCGGATAACCGGAACGTCCAGCAGTTTTTCAAATTCATCGTTATAACCTAATACTTCAAGAAGGCGCGAATAGGCTTCAGAATGCCTGAATTCGCACTCAGCAAAAGTCGTCCCTAAACCATTAAATTCAGGTTTTGGAAAGTGCTCATAAATATTTCCCCAAAAACTTTTTACAGCTACCTCAATCTGTGCAATTGCCAGTAAACTATTCTTCACAGCCGTTTTTTCTGCGGTTGTTAAATGAGCATGAAAATCCTGAGTATCAGCAGTAAAATCAACTTCTGTATGAACCCAATACGCTTTATTTATCGCTTCTGTAAATTGCAAAACCTCCGGGTATTCAAAAGGTTTATAATTGACTCTTTTATCAAATATAGACATAGTATATAGTATTTAACGGTGACTAATTAAGAATAGAAAATTACAGGATTTGAGGTAAGGAACTGCGTTTTCTATACCTACAAAATTAACCCACGATTCTCCTTTAGACTAGGTTTTGATGTTAAAAATCCGAACAATTATCAACAGGAAAAAATTAGTTTGAAAACCATTAAAAAAACAATTTATTAACAAGCACATAATTTTTCGTAGTTGCCCAAATACCAGTTATTTATACTAAATCTAAATAGAGTTGTCAACATAAAAATTGAAAAAAAACCGTAGAATGGAAAAACACTTATTAACATCCAAAATTCAAATTTGGACTTTTTTGATCCAATTTTGAGTAAAAGTAAACGTCAAATTTCCTCTTAAAAGAGTTTTATCTGATAGAAAATAAAGTCTGAAATTTAGAAAATGTTCTACTTTTAAAAATATTAATAAACTAATATTCAACTATTTAAAATTTAAAATAATAAAAAACATTAAACACTTATTAAACCAAAATATAAAACCGTTGTCTTAAAATTTTAAAAAATAGTTGTTGCAGAGAAAAGACAATCGAAAACTTAGGATTAGATTAAAATTCATTAGAATTAAACTTTTAAAAGCAATAAAACTTGCTATAAAAATATTAATCTTTACATTTGTCATTATTTTGATTTATTCTAAATAGACTTTAATCTCATCTATAATTTTTGGAACAAGAACTCCAATAAACAACATAACAAAATATGAAAAAGAATCTTTTTATTTCTTTAGCATTTGCAGCTGTTTCATTAGTTAATGCACAGCAAAAAAATACGCTTTTAGAAGCATCATTCTGGAAAACATCTCCAAATGTCGAAACAGTAAAAGCAGAAATAGCAAAAGGAAACAATCCGGCAGAAGCCAACATAAATGCTTTTGATGTTACTACACTGGCAATCAACAACGATGCACCAAATGAAACGATCAAATTTTTAATCGATCAGCCTGGAAACTCCATTACGAAATTAACGCACGACAATCGTATTTATTTACACTGGGCAGCTTACAGAGGAAATACAGAATTAGTACAATATCTTATAAGTAAAGGTTCTGATGTTAATTTTGAAGACAGCCACGGTACAGCTCCGGCAGATTTTGCAGCTTCAAACGGGCAGGCAAATCCTGCTTTATATGAAGCTTTCTTCAAAGCCGGAATCGATCCGAAGAAAAAATATGCAAACGGAGCTAACTTATTGCTTTTGGCCATTTCTTCTGATAAAGACTTAAAAGCGGCTGAATATTTTTCTACAAAAGGATTATCTCTTAAAGATGTTGATAGTGACGGAAATACTGCTTTTACATACGCTGCACGATCTGGAAACATTCCTTTCCTGAAAAAACTTATTGAAAAGGGAATAAAACCAAATGATAATGCACTTTTTACTGCAGCACAAGGAAGCCGTAGAGAAACGAATACAATTGAAACCTATAAATATTTAGTTGAAGAAGTAAAACTAAAAGCAAATGCACAAAATAAAGCAGGACAAAATGTATTGCACATTTTAGCAGGAAAACCAAATCAGGCTGAAATTGTTACATATTTTTTAAGCAAAGGTGCTGATGCCAATAAAGCTGATAAAGAAGGAAATACACCTTTAATGGCTGCGGCTTTGGCTAAAGAAACTGCGGTTTTAGAAATTTTACTTCCAACAACAAAAAATATTAATGTACAAAACTTAAAAGGAGAATCGGCTTTAACAAACGCAGTACGAACTGGAACGCCAGAAGCTGTAGCTTTACTTTTAAACAAAGGTGCCGATGTAAATGTAAAAGATAAAGACGGAAACAATTTAGGTGTTTATTTGGTTCAGTCTTACAAACCTGCCGGAAAAGAAATTGCTGCTGATCCTTTTGATGCAAAAGCAAAATTACTTCAGAACAAAGGGTTAAATTTAGCAGCAGCTCAAAAAGACGGAAATACTTTGTATCATTTAGCAATTACAAAAAATGACATCACACTTCTTAAAAAAATAACGGATTTAAAAGTAGATATAAATGCTAAAAACAAAGATGGTTTAACCGCTTTACACAGAGCAGCAATGACCTCTAAAGATGATGCTGTTTTAAAATATCTTATTTCTGCCGGAGCAAAAAAAGACATCAACACAGAATTTGATGAAACGGCTTATGCACTGGCTAAAGAAAATGAACTGCTTACAAAAAATAACGTATCAATTGACTTTTTAAAATAAGTCTTAAAATTCCAAATTCCAATTAAAAAATGAAATCAATATTCAAAATTGCACTTACAAGCGCTCTTATCCTTCTTGTTTCTTTACAAGCAAATGCTCAATCAAGTAAATACAAATGCATGCTTCAAATGACAAATTATATGGGAGAAGGTGCCTATATCGTAGTTTCGCTTATTAACCCAACTGGTGCATGCGAAAAAACGCTTTATGTAATGGGCGATGACAAAAAATGGTACAAATCTTTAAAAGAATGGAATAAATTCCACGCTCAAAAAGGAGAAGACATCAGTGCAAAAACAGGCGCATCTGTAACAGGCGGTGATCGTAGCGTAACCACAATAGAAATCGAAGATTCGAAAATTAATAAAGGTTACAAATTACGTTTTGAAACTGCTGTTGAAGATCAAAAATATTACGTAAGCGATCTTGAAATTCCGCTTTCAACAGAAGGTCTTGCTGATAAAACAGACGGAAAAGGTTACATCAAATATGTACGACTAAACAAAATATAATTTTTAGTAATTATTTCTTAACCTCATAATAAGCATGAATTTTATTTTTTCTGCTTAAACTTGAATTCAGGCTTTGTCAAAGTTTTTAATTTTGGCAAAGCTTTAAATATTTTATTACATTTCTAGAATACACTAAATGACTCTTTCTTTCTGGCGTTACGCACATTTGGCTTTAGCCTTATTTTCTTCGATATTTCTGCTTTTAGCATCTGTTACCGGAATCATTCTGGCTGTCGATGCCGTACAGGAAAAAACACTTCCGTATAAAGCTGCCAATTTTGATAAAATAACGTTGGGGGAAACATTGCCAATATTGAAAAAAGAGTATTCAGAAATTACAGAATTAAGTGTCGATCATAATCAGTTTGTAACGCTGCAGGCAATTGATGCAGACGGAAATGACATTAATGCTTACATCGATCCCAAAACTGGAAAAACATTAGGAAAGCCTGAAAAAAAAAGCGAATTTATTCAATGGGTTACCGGTTTTCACCGTTCGCTGTTTCTTCATGAAACTGGACGATTTTTTGTGGGCGTAATCTCTTTTTGTTTGTTATTAATTTCCATTTCGGGTTTTGTATTGGTTTTAAAAAGACAAAGAGGAATCCGTAATTTCTTTTCGAAAGTCATTAAAGAATATTTTGCTCAATATTATCATGTTCTTTTAGGACGTCTGGCTTTAATTCCGATTTTTATTATTGCACTTACCGGAACGTATTTATCGCTCGAAAGATTCAACTTTTTTATGGGCGAAGAAAAACCAAAACCTGTAAAAACAGAGCTTTCGGCGGAAGCCAAAAAAACTTCAATATTTAAAACCACATTGCTGTCTGACGTAAAAAAAATCGAATTTCCTTTTACTGATGATCCAGAAGAATATTATATCATTGAACTTAAAGATCGTGAAATTGAAGTAAATCAGGTTGATGGAACTTTGATTTCTGAAAAGCTTTCGCCAAAGACAATTCAGTTTGCAGCTTTAAGCCTTGACCTTCATACAGGAAGAATTAACGGAATCTGGGCCGTTATTTTGGCTATTGCCTGTATCAATATCCTTTTCTTTATTTATTCTGGTTTTGCCATTACTTTAAAAAGAAGATCAAGCCGAATTAAAAATAAGTTCAAAGCCAATGAAAGTAAATACATTCTTTTGGTTGGTTCTGAAAATGGAAGTTCTTTTAGATTTGCCAACGCGATTTTGAAACAATTAATTGGACACGGAAAAAAAGCTTTTATTGCAGAATTAAATAGTTTTTCGGTTTACCCGAAAGCAGAGCATATTATTGTTTTTTCGTCAACACACGGTTTGGGAGATGCGCCTTCAAACGCAACAAAATTTAAAGCGCTTTTACAGAAACAAAATCAGGAACAGAAAATTAAATTCTCTGTCGTTGGTTTTGGTTCAAAATCTTATCCTGATTTCTGCCAATTTGCAATAGAAATTGACCAGTTTTTAGAAACTCAAAGCTGGGCAGAACGTTTTTTAGATTTACAGACGGTTAATGATAAATCGGCTGTAGAATTTGTAGAATGGATAAAATTATGGAGTGCCAAAGCTGAAATTCCGCTAGCCACTACTCCATCTTTATACAATCACGTTCCGAAAGGTTTGCAGAAATTAATGGTTTTAGACAAAACGCCAATTTCTGATAAGGAACATACTTTCATTTTGACTTTACGCGCCAATAGCCGAACTAAATTTGCTTCGGGTGATTTACTGGCTATTTATCCGGCGAATGATTCGAGAGAACGTCTTTATTCTATCGGAAATCATTCTGGAAATGTACAATTGGTTGTAAAACTGCATCCAAACGGATTAGGTTCCGGGTTTTTAAATAATTTAGAAATTGGAGATACAATCAAAGCCAGAATTATTAATAATAGAGCTTTTCATTTTCCTAATAAAGCTCCAAAAGTGGCTTTTATTTCCAACGGAACCGGAATTGCGCCTTTCTTAGGAATGATCGAACAAAATAGTGCCAAGAAAGAAATACAGTTGTACAGCGGATTTAGAATGGAAACACCAACGCTTCAGGCTTATAAAAAGTTTGCCGGAATAATGATTCAAAAGGAACATTTGGAAAATTTTCACGTTGCTTTATCGCGCGAAGCCGAACATATTTATGTAATGGATTTAATAAAAAGGGATACTGCTTTTTTTATTGATTTATTGAAACAAGGCGGCGTTATTATGATTTGCGGATCTCTTGCGATGCAAAAAGATGTTGAAACAATTCTGGATGAATTGTGCCTTGCTAACGGAACTAAAAGTCTAATAGAATATAAAGAAAATGGGCAATTATTAACCGATTGCTATTAATAAAATGATGACAAAGATATCTTTCCTAAATAAAGTTTTATGTGTTTTTGCAATTAGCTGTTGTTTATCAGCGCATTCGCAAATATTACAAAAAAGAACGACTTTACTTATGGGTGGACGTTTTGATATTAGTATTGTTGCCAAAGATTCTTTAACTGCCGAACAAAACATCAACGAAGTAATTGCCGAAATTACCCGAATTGAAAATTTAATCTCCGATTGGAAACCGGATTCTCAAGTTTCTCAAGTCAATCAAAATGCCGGAATAAAAGCTATAAAAGTAGATCGTGAAGTTTTTGAACTTACGCAAAGAGCCATAAAATTATCGGAAATTACAAATGGCGGTTTTGACGTTAGTTTTGCTGCTATGGACAGAATCTGGAAATTTGACGGATCAATGACCGAAATGCCTTCGGCGGAAGCCATAAAAAAGTCGGTGGAAAAAGTGGGCTATAAAAATATTATTCTCGACAGCGTTGAATCGACAATATTCTTAAAGTTAAAAGGAATGAAAATTGGTTTTGGCGCTCTTGGCGAAGGCTACGCAACGGATAAATGCCGAACCATGATGATTGCAAAAGGCATTCAAGCCGGAATCATAAACGGCTCCGGAGACATGAGCACTTGGGGAAAACAACCCAACGGACAGCCTTGGAAAATAGGAATTACAAATCCGTTTAAACCTGAAAAGGTTTTGGCTGTTGTTCCACTAAATCAAGGCGCAGTAACGACATCTGGCAGTTATGAAAAATTCGTTGTTTTTAACGGAAAACGATATTCACACATTATAAATCCCGCAACCGGATATCCTGCAACTGGTTTATGCAGCGTCACCGTTTTTGGCCCCAATGCCGAAACCGCAAACGGATTAAGCACTTCTTTAATGGTTTTAGGTCAAAAAGAAGGTTTGCTCTTACTTCAAAAATTCCCTGATTACAGCTGTGTAATGATTACTGATAATGGAAAGGTGATCAAGTCAAAGAATTTTGCTTATAAGTTATGAGTTCAATTATGAGTTGTGAGTTATAAGTTATGAATTAAGTTTTTATGTTTTTAATCTCGCAAAGACGCTAAGTCGCAAAGTATTATCTAAATAAAGGAAAGTTGAGTTCAATAACCTCCAGCTTTAGTTGGAGGTAACAAATTTCAATAATAAAAGGCTTTAGCCGAACTTCACATTTTGGCTAAAGCCTCCTATATCCACCAGCTAAAGCTGGAGGCAATTAAAAACTTTGCGACTTAGCGTCTTTGCGAGATTAAAAACACCTCAAACTTAAATTAACTTATATAACTTATATGGTTTAAAAAACTTTGCGAGAGATAAATTTACTTTACTTTAACTTCAATTGTCGTTGCTTGTAAATTTCTTGTTGAAGCCTTTAACTTAATATTTTCTTTCTTTCCATTCGACTGAATAATCGCAATACATTTTCCACTGAATAACTTACAAGAATTCGTTTTAAAAGAATCCAAATTAGCCTGATAACCATTATCAACCCCAACTAATTTTCCGCCGCCAGTAACTTCAAAATTAATTAAATCTGTTGCATTTGGTAATAAGTTTCCATCTTTGTCAACTGTAGAAACGGTTACATAAACCAAATCATAAGTATCGTTTTTGATAATAGTTTTATCTGCTTTTAAAGCTATTTTAGAAGCTTCTCCCGCTGTATGAATTGCTGCCTCTAAAACTACTTTTCCGTTCTTTCTTGAGATAGCTTTTATAGTTCCTGGTTCAAATTTTACTTTCCATGAAATATGCAGATCATCATTTTGTTTTGATTTTATGCCGAGAGATTTTCTGTTTAAGAATAATTCCACTTCATCAGCATTATTGTAATACGCCCAAACATCAACTTCCTGATCTTTTTTCCAGTTCCAATGCGGGAAAATATGCAAAACAGGTTTTGTTGACCATTCACTTTGATACATATAATACACATCTTTTGGAAGTCCCGCTAAATCAACAATTCCGAAATAAGAACTTCTTGCCGGAAATGGATACGGATCAGGTTCACCGATATAATCAAAACCTGTCCAGATAAAAGTACCTGCCATGAAATCCTGTTTTTTGATTGTTTTCCAGTTTTCTTCATGCGTTGCACCCCAATACGATTTCACCTGATCGTAAGCCGAAACAGTCCAATCTGGATTTCCGTCAAACGGAGCTCCGTGTTTTGTTGGCCAAGCTTTAATTCCATCTGGAAAATCATAATGACCGCGTGTTTCTAATGCCGAAACACTTTCAGAAGCTAATATCTTTTGTCCTTTAAAACGTTCCGGAAAATCTTTATAATCTTCGTGTTTATAATTAAATCCTAAAAGATCCAAAGCTCCTGATTGGTAAATGAAATTCTTCTCAATAATATTTTCGGTCAAAGCCGAAGTTACAGGACGTGTTGTGTCTAAAGATTTTACAATTTTAGCTAATTCTCTGGTAATCGCAATTCCCGTAGAATCAAATTGTTCCCTGATTTCGTTACCAATACTCCACATCATAACCGATGGATGATTACGGTCTCTTTTAATAAAATCTTCTAAATCTTGTTTGTGCCAGACATCCCAATCTTTATGGTAATCGTTGGTTACTTTTTTCTTCTTCCAAACGTCAAAAGCTTCGTCCTGAACGATGAATCCCATTTCGTCGCACAATTGCATCATTTCCAACGAATGCGGATTATGTGACATTCTGATTGCGTTTGCTCCCATTTCTTTCAGCAAAGTCAGTTTTCTTCTAACGGCATGAATATTTTCTACTGAACCCAAAGCACCATTATCATGGTGCAGGCAAACTCCTAATATTTTTGTTGGTTTTCCATTTAAAGAAAATCCTTTTTCTGAATCAAAATTGAAAAATCTAAATCCAAGCGGTGTTTCATAATTATCGACTAGTAGAGATTTCTCGTAGATTTTTGTAATTACTTTATACAAATACGGATTTTCAGTATTCCATAATTGTGGTTTTAAAACATCAAGATTATGCACCTTCGTTTCGAATGTTTTAGCTTCAATTTTCTCTATAGAAATATTATTCGACACTTCCTTATTCTTAGCATCTAAAATAGAAGTGACCAATGTAAATTCTCTGGCGGTATCGTTATCATTATCAATCGTAACTTCTAAATGCACTTTTGATTGCTTTGTTGAAACTTCAGGCGTAGTTATAAAAGTCCCCCACTTCCCTACATGCAGTTTTTCATTTGTCACCAATCTCACATTTCTGTAAATCCCAGAACCTGTATACCATCTTGAGTTTGGCTGAGCATCATTATCAACTTTGACGGCGATAGTATTGGCTTGTCCATAATTTAAATACAGAGACAAATCATAACTAAAAGAGATATAACCATTTGGACGCATTCCTAATGATTTCCCATTTATAAAAACTTCGCTATTCTTAAAAACACCGTCAAATTCAATTGAAATCGTTTTGCTTTTCCAACTCGCCGGAATAGTAAAAACTTTACGGTACCAACCTTTCCCGGCAGGTAAAAAGCCTTGCGCTTGTTTCGTTTTGCTGTCTTTGTCAAAAGTTCCTTCAATGCTCCAATCGTGCGGTAATTGAAGTGTTCTCCAGTCTGACACATTATAATTAGCATTGACTGCTTCGGGATAATCACCTAATTTGAAGTTCCAGTTTTTATTGAAATCTTCTACAATTCTGACTTGTTTTTGTGCAAAAATTGAAAACGAAAACAATAAGGCAATTGTAATTTTTTGAAATATGTTTTTATGTTTAATCATAAATATGTTTTTTATTCTAGTCTAATTTTTACACCGTTTTGTCAGGCTGAGCGAAGTCGAAGCCCACGCAAACTAAATCGCCAATCTTTGTCGAGTTTCTGGTGTAATCCTTCGTTCCTCAGGATGACAAGCTGAACGTTATAATCGTAATGTTTTTCCGTAGAGACGCACTGCAGTGCGTCTAACACAAAGTATCGACAATTGGAGCGTAGACGCACTGCAGTGCGTCTCTACAGAAAAACCTTTGCGTCTTTGTGCCTTCGTGGCAAACACTCCTTATTGAAACTCAAAATTATCCAACATCAATCCCTTCAAATCATCTCCTTCCAAAGTAATTTTATACGTACCTGCATTAATATAACCACCAGAAGTCGTATTTAAAACTTTCCATTTTTCTGGTGAAGGAAAGAATTCAATTGTATCATTTCGCATTAAAATTCCATACGCATCTTCCATTTTGAATTTGACTTTTAACGGCGTTTCATTTCTATTCATAAATTTAAAACGCATTAAATAAATCCCTGCCACACCGGGTTTAACTTCAAACTGAATACTGTTATTTGTTTTTTGAGTAAACTCAATATAATCGGCTTTTTTGAAATTTCCTTTTTCAATTCCGCTTCCCGTGGTTTTGGCATTTTCCGCTTCAATTATTACTACAGGTCTTGAATCGTCTTTTTCACCCATATCATAAGTTGGAACGATCGCAATTGTAGTTATCTCTTCACTATTATCAAAAGAAATTTTTTCGCCCTTTTTTACCTTTTTAGTAAAAATTATAAATTCAGTTTGATTACTATTTTTAGCTTTTTCTTCTAACTTTTTATAATCTGTAAACTTCTCTAAAGTCAAATTTTTATTATCTATAAAAAGATATAAATCCGAATCTTCTTTAGCAGAAAAAGTCCCCTTAATTTTAGAATGATCAGAAAATTGTAAATAATCTGCACCAAAAACTTCAGAAGGCAATTCCGTAAAAACAATCTCTGAATCTGAATATTGTTTTGAATTAATATCCAGCCAGGAAGCTATCGTGTTACGGCTTTTATTATAAGTCTCTTGTACATAATTTTCTATGTTTTTTGGAGATTCGGCTGCTGGTCTTGCATGAATATCTTTTGTTGCTATCGCAATTGCCGAAATTATCGCCTGCGAAGCTTTTACATTTGGAAACGAAATCACAATTTTGCCGTTTTTGCTTTTTACTTTAAATGCTTTCTTCAAAGCATTATCATGTCCGGCTTCTGCCCAAATATCAAAATCTTTTAAAACAATATTATCGTTGATGGCAACATCAAACAATCGCCAGCCTTTGCAATCCATTCCGCCTCCGGTTCCGTACCACGGTTCTGTGAAATATAATTCTACCAAATATTCTCCATCTGGCGCAGGAAATTCATAACGCAATTTGTCAACACCATATCTGAAACTTTGAAATAATTCTGGATCTTTTGTACCGTTTATTGGATCAAAAATTCTTCTTTGGCTCGCAAAAAAGTCTGGGAGTTTCTCAAAATTATCTGTCCAGGATAAAGATCCCCAAGTATGCTGTCCGTTTTTATGAGTATCGGTAAACCATGTATTTCCTGAAGAATCTGTAAATTCAGAACCTCCGCAATTGACTCTGTAAATATAATTATAACCGCTTTTTGCTTTTGTAATATCGGTTTTATCAGATATTAAAGCATCAAAATTTGGTGCTTTCGGAAGTGTATTTAAAACGATATAATCTTTGGCAACAGCCTTTCCATTTACATACCCAACAGCATATAAAACATTGTATTGAATATTGACATTATTAAACTGAAAATGTTGTCCGATGCCCGGATTTTTTAATTTCCCTAAAGAAGATTTATTCACGTCGTTGAACAATTCTACTTCGTCGCAATTCGAATAAATATCGATTCCGTTTTTGATTCCCGGTTTTTCCCAACGGCTTGGCCAAGTGTGCGAAACAATATAAACCATCGGATTGGTTTTGTTTGAAACATAATTAGCACGGTACATATAAAACGCATCCAGAGGTTCGCCCCAAATCGTAAAAAGTCCTTTGTAATTTACTGGACCAACTTTGTCAATATCTCTAAACCCTTCTCCATTTTGTACGCGTCCCGGATTTTCATGCGAAGCAAAAAGCCAGTTAAATTGTCCGGCAATTTTATCTTTTACAGATTCAGCTTCGCGGACTTTAATTTCCATTAATTGAGAAAAGCGGTTTTCGCTCAAAGTTCCTTTTTGGTCAAACTCACCTTCGGTATGTAAATCGGCAGAACGCCAAGCGCCGTATTCTCCATTTAACAACTGAGTCGTCATTTCCAGATGGTATTTTAACGGATCTCCTCCATACGTTCCTGACCAGTTTTGTACTACATTCCAATCTGTTCCTTCTCCACCATTACAAGTTGTTACAATACGTTGTGAAGCTGATAATGGATCCATTTCGCGGATAATCTGTGTGCATTCTTCGGCAAATGCCGCTGGAATGGTACTTTCATTCTGCAATCCCCACATCACAACCGACGGGCTGTTTCTGCGTTCCTTAATCCATTCTCGTAATAAGGTTTTGAAGTTTTCTTTAAACTCAGGCGTATCGTACCAAATATGTGCCGAAAACTGACTCCAAAACAAGATTCCGTTTTCGTCTAATTCTTTTTGATACAATAAATTATGAGGCTGATGCGCTTCTCTAAAAGCGTTGAATCCGCCAGCTTTGATCTGCTCAATTCTGGAATGAATCATTTCGTCTGAAAACGAATGACTTTTTCCAATTAAATGTTCGTATTCGCAAACGCCATTTATATAAACAGGTTCGTCATTGATGAAAAAACGATTATCTTTTCCGTCACGGCTTACCGGCCAGCTCACCCAGCGGATTCCGTAAGACGTTGTTAACTGATCTATTATTTTTCCGTTATCATAAACCGAAGTCACCAGTTTATACAAATACGGATTGGACGGCGACCATAATTTCGGTTTTATAATTTCAGGAAGTGTCTGTGCTATTTCTTTTGTTTCTCCGGAAATATTTTTGACATCACTTTTCTTTCTGACCACTTTCTTTCCTGCAGCATCAAAAAGAATATTTTCAATCGTTAAATTTCTATCTGAAGTACTGTAATTCTTGATTTCGGTTGTAGTATGAAGAATCGCTTTTTGTTTTGAAACCGATTTATCATTCCAAATATGAACACCAAACGGCTGAATTCTAATATCGTTGGTAACAACCAAAGAAACTGGCCTGAAAATTCCCATTGGCTGTGAACCTTCAGAGAATCCCCATTCGCCGGAACAGCCGCCACAAACCCAAGGAAGATCTGCAATAAAGGATGGATGCGCTGCTTTTACTAAAATCGTATTTTCTTTATCAAAAGAAACTGCCTTTGTAATGTTTAAGGTAAAAGTCGTTCGTCCGCCTTTGTGTTCGCCTATTTTTTGGCCATTAACCCAAACGGTCGCGTACGAACTTACGCCTTCGAAATAGAGAAAAAGCTGTTTTGAAACGTCTTTTTTATCCAGTTTTAAAGTTTTTTTATACCAGGCTGTACCATGTAAATTTCCGTGTTTTGTTCTTCTGAAACCATAATATTGATCCCAGTTGTGCGGCACATTTACGATCAACCATTTATCTGACTTTGGATTCTCGACAAAAGATTTTTCCCCTTGCGGATTATCCAAAAGAATAGTTTCCCAAGAGGAATTCAACGAAATTTCTTTGCGAAACTTCCCCGAATCTTTGCTCTGACTCCAAACAAAGCAAAGACTTGAAAAAAAACAAAAAATAAAAAAAACTAATCTGTTCATATTTTCTATGTCCTGCAAGGTTTTCAAAACCTTGTAGGTTTACTTTTTAACGTTCATATTAGAATACCTACAAGGTTTTGAAAACCTTGCAGGAACGCGGATAATTAGCAAACCTGACGGGTTTTGAAAACCCGTCAGGTTTAACTCAACGTTGATTCGCGTGAGGGATTTTTAGGGCATTTTTCTTGCCCTAAAAAAAGCGGGAACGTACAGCCCGACCCGGAGGGACACGCCCAAATTATTAATAAAACAACCAGTCTATTGCCGCTTTTTCTCCTGCATCGATATACCCAACATCGCGCGGTGTTATAGTTTGATCTGCGTCAATAAAGCCTAAAATTAATACTTTTCCTTTTCCTAAATCTAATTTATTCTCGCCCGGCTGGAAAGTATAGGTATGAATATTTACACGTGGCAATTCTTTTAAATTCATAGCACTTGCCAGAATAACTTCGGCCTGACCGTGCGCATTTCCTGCTGCATCTGTTTCTAAACTTGGCGGTAACAAAAATCTCTTTTGATCTGAATTAAAATACCCCACCACTAATTTAACCGCTTTTGTGTTTCTAAACTTCAAATGTGTTCCTTTTTCGTTCTGATCGTTTTCTACGAATGAATATCCTCTTAAGTTTTGAAGTTCAGGAGCAATTTTAGTTAACTCAGAAATATCTGTTCCGTAAACTTTTGTTCCCGTTTTTACTAAATATGTTCCTGGTTTTTCATCGATAAAAGTTACTTCGGCTGTTTTCCAAGGTTTACCTTCTTTGGTTTCGATTTTACCATCTTTTGAAGATTTTAATTTCTCCAGATTTCTTTTGAAATTAGCCAATTCACGTTCATAATGCGGTAATAATTCCGCCCAGGTTTTGTTGTTTCCGTCGTCTCCTCCAATCGGGATTCGGCGTTGAGCCGTCTGCATACTGTTGGCATAGTAATAGGTGTCTTTTGTCAGTTTTACCAATAATTCGTAGTATTCGATACTTTTCTCCAAATGAGGCATGGCTTTATCCAAATCTGTAATATCGTTCGAATAACTGTATCTCAAAACCAATAAAGCTGCTTTTACTTTTTCTGAGAAAAAATCGGCGAAAGCCTTATAAGCATGTATATCATTTTTAAGACGTTCGAATTCCTCTTTATCTTTCGTTACACTGGCTTCGGCTTTGTCGATTGCTTCAACCGCTAATCTTCCGTGTTCAGTAATTTCAGCAATAATCTGCGTTGGAAGTTCGCCCGAATGCGGTTCTTTGTTCCATTCTTTTTTAGCATATTCTAAAAGCAATTCGCCCGCTGGCCCGCAAGATTCATGGAATCCCGGATAAACACGCCATTTCGACGGATTTACCAATTGGCTTTCGAACATTCCCAATAATAAGGTTTGACGGTTTCCTTCGGTAATTCCGAAACGTCTTAAGGTTTTTGGCGCAATTTCTCCTGTTTCTTCGTAAGCTTTTAAAATATTGTTGGCCGCTTCCTGACTCGTTCCGAATTTCGCCGCTAAATCATTATCCCAAAATTTAACTTCTTCGTTTCGATCTCTTTTACTGTCCCAGGCATATCTTGCCCAGGCTTTGTACCAAATCCAGTCGCGATCCATTTCTAATAAACGTTCTCCTGACTTTGTTTTATCAGCAGAATATGGCCAATCCCAATACGATGCCTGCGGATATAAATGCAATGCATTTGCTCCGTGAACGCTGTGCATCGCTTTTACCGTTTTCTGAATAAAATCTGGCGAACCGTATCTAAAAGGTTCTAAATTGGCCAGAATATGAACATTTTCAATATGAATTGATTTAAGAGAACTCAACTGTTTGTGCGTTTCTCCCCAAGGTCCGCCCGGCGTGTAAGTCGTTAATGATTCTCCTGTATATTTACTTTCTGTATATAAGTTTTTGTATAACGGAAGTGATTTTTCCATTACCAAAGGCCCATCAGTATCGTGCGAACGAAGGATAATTGGCGGTTCATCTGTTCTTCCCAACGCTTTTAATCCGTCTTGAACACCCGGAATAATCGTTTTGGTAAACCATTCTACATCGTCATCAACTGTATTTATAGCTTCTCCTAAACAAACCAATAATCCAACGTTTGGATATTTTTCGATAAAAGCAGCAATAGATTTTCTTGTATAATCTGACAACAAAGGCGTAATTGGTCTTGAACGATCCTGCGTTTTAATGTTATAATGCTCTGCAAAAGGCTTAGAAACTATAATATTATAAAACATCTGAATTACCCAAATTCCGCGTTTATTGGCTTCAACCGTTAAGAATTTATAGATTTCTTCGTTCTTTTTGAAATCTTCGTCGCTTACCTCAACCGCAAAAGGATATTCTTTTAATTTTACTAAAGAAGCAAAAGGATGTCCGTTCCATAAATAAAGCGAGTTCATGCGGTTTTCTACAAGCATATCTAAATACTTTACCCATAAAGCTTTATCGTAAAACCACGGAAAAGTTTCTGGAGTATACGGATATTCGTAAACATCACGACCCGGAAGATAAACTGGTTTCTGCATTCCGATACAAGCGCCTCTCAAAACCATTTCTGGACTGTCATCAATATTGATTTCTGAAGGAAGCTGACCTGAACTTTTAATTTTATCTGTTAATTCCAAAGCACCATACAAAGCTCCTGAAGCATCTGTTCCTTCAATATAAATGATATTTTTTTGAGTACGGATTTGAAAACCTTCTTTCTTCGTTAATTTGCTATCATCAATTTTAGCGCTTTTAGCATTTTGTTTCCAGAAATCAGTTCCTTTTTCTCCAATTACAATTATTTTATCTTTTGATTTTTTGAATTTATCAGAAGAAGTTACGCTGAATCCTTTTGCTTTAAGCGTTTCAGATAATTTGGTTGCTCCAAATTTTGCTCTCGGCGAATTCACATCACTAACAACAGTGATGTTCTGTGCTGTAGCGAAAGAGACGTAAAGACATAAAAAAAGTAATTGTAAATATTTCATGGTATGCTGTTTTGGGTATTCTTTTTAAAAATAATCTGCTAAATCTGCTTATATCTATAAAATCTGCGTGAAATTTTTTGCACGCAGATCAGGCAGATCTAAGCAGATTATTTTTTGATTTTTTTGCCACAGATTAAAAAGATTTCCACAGATTAAAAAATCATTTTAATCCTTTTAATCTGTGGCTATAATAAAATTAATTCTGAAAAATTTTCTTCAAATAAGCTACGTTGGCTCCGTAATTAGCTTTTACATTATGCACTTGTGTTACGTCACGTGAACGCTCTACAATTAGCCATCCGATCCATTTCATTTCGTCCAAAGTTTGTTTGATTTTTGGCATGTCGATCGCTTTGTCATTTTCTAACCAAAATTGATCCGTATTCGAAGCATGAATTTGTGCTAAATATTTCTTTCCTAATATTTTCAATTCCGATGAAATATCTCTTTTATTATCTAAAGCATTGGCAAAATTGAAAGAACTTTTAATGTATTTTGAACCGACTTCCTCTAAAAGCTTTTTCTCTTCAGTCGCGCTTAAAGAAGTTTCGATTGCGATAACCCCGCCAATTTTCCCCACTTCTTTTCCTGCCCATTGCAGTCTTTTAATCACTTCTGGACGTAATTCAGGATTTTTAACCAAATCCGTTTGTGTTCCTAATGGAAGATAAGCCACCTTTACTTTCATGTTTTTCATAGCCTGAATACAATCCGTAATCATTGGGGTAATTTCTCTTGTAGCAAAAGACTGTGCATAAAATCCTGACATGGCAATAGAACTGATTCCAACGTCTGTTTCTTTCGATTTATCTAAAAACTTTTGTCTTTCTACAGGATCGCCTAATTTGCTGTCAAAAGTTGGTCTAGTTCCTAAACCTCCCATATCCAGTTCGATTCCGTCCGCTTTTAATTCAGCAGCTAAACCAAAAGCACCTAATTTTTGTCTTTTTAAAATCATCCAGTCGCAAACTGCCACTTTGTATTTTTGCCTTTTGGAAGACTGAGCCGTTGCACAACTGTTGAATGTTGTCGAAATAACAACAAGCATTGCAATTAATAAATTTCTTTTAGATTTCATGCTTATATTTTTTTTGCCACAGATTATAAAGATTAAATAGATTAAAAAAAAAATCTGCTCGATCTGCTATCCCGATAGCTATCGGGAGCGTGAAAAAAATTACTCTCGCAGATTTTAGAGATTAACTAGAATAAAAAATCATTTTAATCCTTTTAATCTGTGGCTTTATATTTTTTGCCTCGAATTGCACCAATTTTCACGAATTAATATTTAAAAAAATTTGTGGAAATTAGTGAAATTCGTGGCGAACTTTTCTTTACTCTTCTTCCGCTTTTACTGCTGTAACCACTTTGTTTTCGTCGCCCGGCCAGATTCCGTTTTTAATTGGAAGTGCCACCAGTTTACTTGGATCAATTTTTACATATTTCAGTTTTTCTCTTCTCCAAGTGTAAACAATATGAACCATTCCGTCAGAACTTTGAATTATGGATGGATAAGAATATTGACTGATTTTTGAATCTTCTAAAACTAAAGCCGCGTTCCAATTTATACCGTCTTTAGAAACCGAAACATTCAAAGGTGTTCTTGGCCCTTTTGCTTCTTTTCCCGGAGGAAGAACATGATTGTAAACTAATAAATGTCTGACATCTTTAAGTGTTACAGCATCTGTTCCTGAGTTGTTATTTGGAAGTCCGATTAACTCAACATCTGACCATGTTTTTCCGTTATCTTTTGAGAATGTACTGAAAATAGCTCTGTTTCGAGTTCTTCCAATGGCTTGAATACTTCCGTCTTTATGGAATAAAATACTTGGCTGAATCGCATTGATTTTTTGTTTTCCTCTTGGGAGTGTATCACCCATTACCCAGGTTTTTCCGAAATCCGGAGTAGATTCCATACGAAGTCTCCAGCCATCGCCTTCAATACTTGACGGACATAATAATGTTCCGTTGCTTAATAAAACAGGTTTGTTTTTGATTGGCCCTAAGAAACCGTCTGGCATTTTTTGCGCCTCTGACCAAGTTTTTCCGCCATCAGATGAAGTTCTGATTACGCCCCACCATTCAGATGGTTTTGGCCCAATTTTGTAGAATAATATTAAATCACCGCCCGGAATTTGATATAAAACCGGATTCCATGTAGGTAATCTCGGTCCCTCTTTCATCACGCCATCGGCTACTTTTACGCCTTCGCCCCATTTATCGCTTCCTTTAGGTTTGATTGCTACATAAATGCAGACATCAGGATTTCTTTCTGCAGTTCCTCCAAACCAAGATGAAACTAAATCGCCATTTGTTGCTTCGACAATTGTAACGGCGTGGCAAGACGGATAAGGCGCTTTATCATAAATAAATTCATCTACCAAAATCCCCTCTTTCCAGGTCTTTTTTTCTAAAGCCGACTTACAACTTCCTAAAAGGAAAAGTCCAAACAAGACAAATGTCAATTTTATTATTCGCATTTTTAATTTTATTATGAATTAAAATTTTTGATTATAAATACATTACTAATAATTTTTCGCACAAAATTATTTAATAAATGTAAAAATGACACTAAAAAATTAAAGATGTATCCTGTACTGTCCCGAATTATTGAAAATGCTGACTATTTAACGTTTAAAATATAAGAACCTGATGAAAGTGTAATAACTAGATTACTTTTTTCTGTTTTATAAGAATGCGAAGTTTTATCTAATTTTTGTTTATCAATTGAAACAGCCGAAATCTCATTTGTTGGAAGATAAACAACAGCAGAAGTATTTGCCGGAATGGTAATATTCCAAACCAAAGCTTTTTTGTCTTTTTTCCAATCGCTTTTAATTGTTCCATAAATCGATTCGTAAGAAGCATTTACATAAGTCAATCCCGTATTAAAATCTGGTTTCATGATAATTTGCTTAAAACCGGGAGTTTGAGGATTGCTCTTGATTCCCGCCATATTTTCGTAATACCAAATCAATAAATCACCTAAAAGCATTACGTGATTTTGAGAATTCATAGCAGGATCAGCAGTGTTTCCGTTCCAAAGTTCCCAAATTGTTGTCGCTCCGTTTTCAACCATATAACCCCAACTTGGATACGTTTTGTTTGATGCCAATTTAAAAGCCAAATCTCCACGACCAAAATTGGTTAAGGTTCTCATTAAAAACTGTGTTCCAATAACGCCTGTACTTACGTGACCGTTTTTTGTCACTTCTACTTCATGCACTAGATTTTCAAAGACTTTTTGCTGTAATTCTTCTGGAACCATTCCGAATGTCAAAGGCAGTAAATTGGCTGTTACTGTATTATTGGCATAATTATTTTTGGCTGAGTTAAAATATTTAGCGTTAAATGCTTTTTTAATTCTTATAGCCAATTCATCATAATGTTTAATATCATTCTGAGCATTGGCGATTACAGCAAACTTTTTCATGATATTTAGAAGCTGATAATAAAAAGCACTCGAAATTAGTTCGCCATCTGTTAAACGAGAAGGATCTTTTGAACGGATTAATTCCAACGATTCTGGTGGAACACACCAATCACCGTATTTATCTTTGGTCATAATATCATCAACCAAATAGTTTTCTTCCATATAATCCATCCATTTTTTCATAGACGGATATTGTTTTTCTACCACTTTTTTATCGCCAAATTGCTGATACAGCATATCAGCAACTGTAATATACGTTCCCGGCCAAGTTACATTATCCCCATAATAACGCCAGAAAGCAGGCGCGACATCTGGAATTCCGCCATCGATGGTTTGGGCATTTTTAATATCATCTAACCATTTCGCATACAAAGTCTGATTATCGAATAAGAAACTTTCTCCATAAGCTCCCGTTGTTCTGTCTCCCAACCAAGGCTGACGCTCATTTCTCTGTGGACAATCGATTGGCATTCCTTTATAATTTCCGCTGATTCCCCACCAAGCATTTTTAAAAATCTGATTCATTATAGCGTTTGAAGAATCAAAAGTTCCCGTTGTTGTAATATCATCGTAAACGACTTTTCCAACGAAATTATCTAAAGTAGGTTTGGTTTTGAAACCCGAAATTTCTACAAATCGGAATCCGTGAAAAATAAAACGAGGTTCCCAAACTTCTTCGCCTTCACCATTTAAAGTATAAATATCAGTTGTTTTGGCATCGCGCAGATTGGCAATATATAATGAACCGTCAGGCTGTAAAGATTCCGCAAATTTCATCGTGATTTTATCGCCCGCATTTCCTTTCACTTTCAATTGCAGCCAACCCACCATATTTTGTCCCATATCTAAGATATAAGTTCCTTTTGATGTCTGTTTAATCGAAATCGGTTTTACTTCACGTTTTACCTTCATATTTGCCGACATCTGCCCTTCATAGAATCCGCCCGGTTCTTGCACATATTCTGCTAAAAGCCATTTTTTATCATCAAAATTAATAGTATTCCAGCCTTTCATTCCTTTACGGGCATCGTATTCCTCACCGTCGTATTCGTTGTTTGATAATATCGGACCATCTGTAGTAATTTTCCAAGTATCATCTGTCCTTATTACGTCTTTGCTTCCATCTGTATATTCTACAAACAACTGCAGAGCCATTTTCGGATAGCCAAATGTTTTGATTTTATACGGTTTATAATCTTGACGCATCGTAAAAAAACGTCCGTTTCCTAAAATAGTTCCCAATGCATTTTTTCCTTCTTTCAATTGCGAAGTCACATCAAAAACATTGTATTTTACATTCTTCGTATAATCCGTAGGAACCGGAGCTAAAACCTGATCGCCAATTTTATTTCCGTTAATGTATAGCTCGTACAAACCCATTCCCATGATATAAACTTTAGCACTTTTGACTTTCTTTTTTAAGTCAATTTCTTTTCTTAAATATCTCGCTGATAATCTCGAATACTGCGAAATACTATCTCCCGGAGAAGCTTTTTCATACCCAATCCATCGTGTCGATTTCCAATCGGCATACGTTAAAATTCCAATGCTGAAATGTGCCGTTTCTGTCGATTTTACTTCGCCTTTATTGGTGAAAACCGTTACTTTCCAATAAACGTCTTGTCGGTCTTTTAGTTTTTTTCCGTTGTAAATTACATTAATAGATTCGTCGCTTTGTACTTTCCCGCTATCCCATAAATCTGCATTTCCAGCATTTAGTTTCTCTAAAGATGAAGAGGCTAAAATTTGATAATGAGTTTGTTTTACATCGTTTACACTTGCTTTTATTTTCCAGCTCAATCTTGGCTGTAAAACGTCAATTCCTTCTGGATTTGCCAGCATTTCGCATTTTAAATCACTCACAATGATTTTGTTTTGGGCTTTCGCCGAAAATGTGCAAAGTGAAATGATTAAGGTAAGATGTAAAAAAAACTTTTTCATGATATTATTTTAAGCGTAATGTAATATGCTGGTGATTTTTGGCCACTGATTTTACTGATTTAAACTGGTGCACACAGATTTTTTTTGTCTCAACTAGATTAAAACATTAGCGCAAACCTGTTTAATCCGTCAAACCCGTGGGCTAAAAATTTTACTCAGAAATCACACGCTCCAATTTCTCAGAAGTCGCAATTTCCTTCCCGTTTTTAAAGATCCTGAAACCTTTTCCTTTTTTATATTTTTCTCCTGTTTTATCCCAAAGAATCGTGATAATATTGCCATGATACAAAACATTATCCAGACAAAACCAATCCCATTTTTCTTGAGGAATCAACGGATTTACTTCTATTTTTTCATCAACTCTCGGACGTAAACCAACCAAACCGGTAATTACCAAATCGTTGAAAGTCGAATGATTATAATAACGGCTGCGTTCTCTGTCGCCCATTAACCAATAACCCGTTGTTTCGTCTAAATATTCTCCTAAATAGGGTTTTCCGCGGTAATATTGCGATTGCACATACAAATCCATTTGCTTGAAATAATCCGTCTTGGCAACAAAATTCTGATTGTAATTATTCAAAACATTGGCTAAAGCTGTTAACGTCTGCGAACTTGCAAATGGCCAGATCGCACCGTCCCATTCGCAGGTTCCGGTTCCGTGTGTTCTAAAACGTGGACTTCTTCTTTCTGCCGTTGTCAAACCAAACGGAGCCGAAAATCCTTTTTCGTCCTTAATTTGCTCCCAGGCTTTTTCAAAACCTTTTCCTTTTTCAGGAAGATTAAAATACCACGGAATAAATCCGATGGCTTCTCGAACCTGAGCCAATGTATCTTTTTCTGTGAGAGTTTCAAAAAACTCGCTTTTTGGATTCCATAATTTGGTTTCCACTAATTGCTGTAAAACAGCAGCTCTAGCTTTGAACACTATTTCTCCTGCTTTATCGCCTTTCATAGCCGCTATTTTAGACAACGCTACTGCATTTCCAAACATATAACTGTTAATTGTTGGGCGGGCATTTCTAAGTTTTCTAGCTCCGCTAAGCGATTCTTCCATTCCGTCTTTTACATCAAATTGCCAAAACAAACCATCTTTTCGTTGTCTGTCTTCTTCCCAAGCAATATATTCTGCAAATAAATCAGGATACATATCCAATAAAAACTTTTCGTCTTTATTTACTAAATATCTATTATACAAAGCATCAGCCGTCCAACTGCTAAAAGTTCGCAATTTTTTCATTGGTTTACCATCATTCCCTCTAAACCATAAATGAACATCCTGCTCAATATACTGCGGATCATGAACCCATCTGAATTCGTTAATATGATGCCCCAAAGCACAGCTGATCATATTGTATTTATCGGCATACGAACGATCAACCAAAAACTCTGTAATTGCAAATCCCTGCGGTGTATTTTTAATGTGTTTTCTAACGCTCCACCATCTGAAATAATAGATTTCCTCAAAATTCTGCTGCGGACATTCAAACAACGGAATATTCTTTTCCATCCAAGTCCAAGCACTGTCATTCGGAATCGCAAATTTCAAATTCTCATCTTCCATCGTGTTGAAATAATCCACATAATGTTTGAAGTTTTTTTCTTTTAAAATCACTGCTTTTCCACTTTGAGAATGTGACACTCCCGATTTACAACCGCTGTTTATACAAGCAATTACGATTGAAAGTGTTATTATTTTATGTTTGAAATGTTGTAACATATTCTAATTATTATTTTTAAAACTAATTCTTTGGGCGTGTCCCTTCGGGTCGTGCTGTCCGTTCCCGCTTCCCGATGAAAAATCGGGAGAGCTCCACTTCCATCACTCACGCAAGAGACCTTTACGCTTTCCCACTCCTGCAAGGTTTCAAAAACCTTGTAGGTGTCTTATTTTTAATCGCCGAGTTTATCATTTATACCTACAAGGTTTTAGAAACCTTGCAGGAACGTCCTAAACTTTATATTTCCTTATATCACTTATATGGTTTTAAAATATTTTTAATTCCCAGTAAAAGTATAAGTCTGCCCTGCTTTCATATTCACATCATAAGTATTATAATTTGGCAATTGGACTTTAGGCAATTTTGTTTCTTTAGAAATAATCGGTTTCTTCACTTCCACATCATAAAACAACGGATTTGAATTTTTCCCTTTTGCTTTTTTAAGCGAAGAACCTTTCAACGTATTTTCAACTTTCAATCTACAATTTCCTCCAATTTTCGAATAAATTTTCAACTCCGAAACTTTATTATTTTTCCAAGTCATATCAATTACAAAACCGCCTCTGGCAACCAAACCTTTTATACTTCCGTCTTTCCAAACATTTGGTAATGCCGGCAATAAATGAATCGCATCTTCCTGACTCTGCATCAGCATTTCGGCAAAACCGGCTGTGCATCCAAAGTTACCATCAATTTGAAATGGCTGATGCGCATCTAACATATTCGGATACGTTCCGCCTCCTTTTCTCTGGTCAGCTGTAACCAAATGCAATTGATCCTGAATTAATTTATAAGCGTGATTTCCGTCTAATAATCTCGCCCATAAATTCACTTTCCATCCCATTGACCAGCCTGTCGATTCATCTGTTCTGTAAATTAACGATTGTTTCGCGGCTTCAAATAATTCAGGCGTTTTAATTGGCGAAATCTGATTACTCGGATACAATCCGTACAAATGCGAAACGTGTCTGTGATTGTCTTTCGGATTATCCCAATCGTCCTGCCATTCCTGCAACTGATTGTGTTTACCCACTTTCATTGGAGGCATTTTTGCCAAAGCATCACTCACTTTTTTCGTATAAGCTGCATCTGGAGAAACTAAAGCCGAAGCTTCCATAACATGCGTAAACAAATCAAAAACCAGCTGATTATCCATTGTCGTTCCCGATGCAATTGTTGCTTTTCCAGTTCCGCCTGCATGTGTGTTTTCAGGAGAACTTGACGGAACAACTACTAAATATTTTGTGTTAGGATCTATCACCATAAAATCAAGGAAGAAATCTGCTGCGCCTTTCATGATCGGATAAATTTCAGCCAAATATTTTTTATCTCCCGTATATAAATATCTTTCCCATAAATCCTGACAAACCCAAGCACCGCCAGTCGGCCACATTCCCGAAGCAGCTGCATCTACCGGAGCAGTAACACGCCAGATATCGGTATTGTGGTGCAAAACCCAACCATTGGCATTGTACATCGTTTTAGCCGTTTCTGCTCCAGTAACGCTTAATTCTTTTGCCATTTGCACAAAAGGTTCGTGCATTTCCTGTAAATTGGTTACCTGTGCCGGCCAATAATTCATTTCGGCATTGATATTTGTCGTGTATTTGCTGTCCCAAGGCGGTGTTACCATATCGTTCCAGATTCCTTGTAAATTGGCTGGCTGTCCGCCTGGCTGTGAACTTGAGATTAAAAGATAACGTCCGAACTGGAAATATAAAGCCGCCAATTGCGGATCAAATTGTTTTGAGAAATCTTTGATTCTTTCGTTTGTTGGCTGCTTCACTAAGTCATTTGAACCTAAATCTAAAGATACTCTGTTGAAGAATTTTTGATAATAATCAACGTGAGCTTTCTTAATCGTTTCAAAATCTTTTACTTCGGCTTTAGCCAAATAATCTTTGCTTTTTGCAATTTCATCCCCTGATATATCCTTATAGTTTTTGAAGTTCGTAGCGATCGAAATATATAAAGTCACTTCATCAGCTTTATTAATGCTTAAAACTCCGTTACTGACATCAATTTCACCGCCTTTATTCTTAGCAGTAAGTCTTCCCTGAAACTTTACTTTTCCTTTTACGCCTTCAAAGTTAGTCCCAACTCCCGAAAGTATGATCTGGTTTCCTTCTGTCGAAGCGACTGTTTTATCAATTGGACTGTTCATAAAAACATTACAAGTAATCTGTCCCGGCTGACTTGCAGAAAGTTTTATTACAATTACCTGATCTGAAAATGCGGTTAGAATTTCTCGTGTAAATTCAACACCGTTTACTTTGTATTTTACTTTCGCCGTAGCGTTGCTGATATCTAAATCACGGTAATAATCGGTATATTTTTGATGTCCAGCAAACGAAATATAAACACTTCCGAAAGTCTGGTACGGCATTCCGTCATTTGTCTGCGACATGATATCCTGAGTCGCTAAATCCTGCGCTTCATCAAACTTACCGTCAAAAATTAATTGACGAACAATTGGAAGTGCTTTAATAGACTTATTATGCGCATTACTGTTTGGAGAACCTGCCCAAATCGTTTCTTCGTTCAACTGCAAACGTTCTACTGCCGGATCACCAAAAACCATGGCCCCAAAACGTCCGTTACCTAAAGGCAATGCTTCGTTCCAGATTGCAGCTGGTTTATCGTACCATAATTTTAGGTCGTTTTGAGCTGTTGCTGTTAAGGAAAAAATTCCAAAACAGATTGCCGTTATTTTAATTTTTAACTTCATAGTATATTTTTTTTTCGCCGCGAATTACACGAATTTGCTCTAATTATTCTTTGTGTTTTATTTCTCTAATTTATTTGCCACTGATTAAAGGATTTCCACTGATTAAAAATCTGCTAGATCTGCTAAATCTGCGTGAAAAATTTACTCTCGCAGATTTTGCAGATTAAAGAGATAAAAAAATCCTTTTAATCCTTTTAATCTGTGGCAAAAAAAAATCGTGAATTCGTGGCTATTTCTTAACCTCGTAAACTTTCAGATTTTTTTCTCCGAACATTTCATATAATTTGTTGATGTCTTTTAAAGCATTTTTCGGCAGTTTTTCACCTTTATCTCCAAAGACAAGCAGCTTTTCTTTTGGTTCAATCACACAAGTCGATTCGTCGATTTCGCCTTTGTCGTTTTTCACTTTATTCAAATCTAAACCTAAATATTTCGCCATAAACGGATACAAAGCCATACGTTTTGAAACTCCAAAATCATGTCCTTCTTTGGCAAAATGAGCATTTTCTACTAAATCCTTCTTTCCGTACAATTCATACGTTCTCTGGATAAAAGGAAATTCCAATTCCGGAACCGCCAATGTCCAGTCTTTTCCATCCGAAACAATCAATTGCGGTTTTGGCGCCATCATTGCAGAGATTTCGGCATTGTTTGTTCCGTTTCCACATAAGTGAATACCGCGTCCGCTTTCACATGGGCAACCGCCTGAAAAATGAGAAGAAACCATCACAACCGGAGCAGAAACTTTTACTCTATCATCAATCGCTCCTAAAAACATGGTATGAGATCCTCCGCCAGAACCGCCTGTAACACCAACTCTTGACATATCGGCATTTTTTACCGTTGCTAAATAATCCAGAAAACGAATTCCCGTTAAAACCTGAACCGTCGATGCAATACTGTTTCTATGCGTTTCTTCCGGAAATTGAAGCAACGATTCTCCCCAAGCAAATAAATCATAACCCACTACAATTGCTCCCATTTTGGCCATCATAGCACAACGATATTGTTCGTCTTTTCTATATCTTCCGTCACCAAAATGTCCGTCAGGAGTTAAAATGACTGCTGCTTTTTTATTTAACGGATACGGTTTGTAAATCGATCCTGTCGCATAAACGCCTGGCAGAATTTCTAAAGCAATATTTTCTACGCTGTAATCTTTATAAATTCTTTTTGGAGTTAAAAGTGGTTTAGATTTTGGCATTGGGGGAGCCTTTTCTAATCCAAATGAGGTTATCATACAAGCTTTTAACTCCGTTTTGCGTTTTTCCCATTCTTCTTTGATCGAATAAAGGCTTTCTAAGTAAAATAAGCGTTCTTTTCCTTTATCTAACGAAACTTTATGGTTTTCATATTTACGAATAATGTAGGTTCCATCGGGTTGTTTAAAATACATCAATTCAAACGGCGCTAGAATATTAGTCAGCGAAAGCGGTAAATTTCCAGGTTCAATTCTCCAATCGGCATAATCGAGTTCTTTTCCTTTTAATAAACCTCTGTCATCGTTGATCGTTACGTTAAAAACGGTTTCTATTTTCTTTAGAGTTTCTGAAACCGGTTTTCTAAAATTAGTATCAGAAGTGCTTTGTGCATTCGCAAATGTCAAAGCAAAAATGGAAACTATAAAGATGTATTTTAAATTTTTCATTTTGATATTGTTGTATATTGGACCGCGGATGACACGGATTCGCTATCGCGAAAACGCTGATTTACACGGATTTTTTTTATTCTTTTTTAATTGCCTCCTGCTTTAGCTGGAGGAAAATATTTTTGATTTCTCCATTGGCTTTAGCCTAACTTAGTCGTTTGGCTAAAGCCCTTTAACTTATCTTATTTTGAACCTCCAGCTAAAGCTGGAGGCAATTAATTTTTTCTGTTTTTTTCGAGTTTAATTACAATTCAAAACTCATAACTCAAAATTACAATTGGCATTCTATTATATAAATTCCAGATCCTAATTCTAAAACAGGTTTTTGTGTTTTCTCATTAAAATCTGTCTTTATCACTTTTTTATCGATTCTTATTTCTGAATTTTTAGAAACAGGCAATTTTATTGTCGCTGTTGTATTAACCGGAATTTGAACCGTCAGAATAAATTTGCCGTCTTTCTTTTCCCAAGAAGAAGCAATTTTTCCGTAAACCGATTGATAATCCGCTTTCGCGAAAGTCATATCGCCAACCACTTCCGGCTGAATGAAGAAATGTTTGAATCCAGGTTTTTCAGGATCGGACATAATTCCGGCCAAGCTTTGGTAAAACCATTCTTCGATTTGTCCTAACATAAAGTGATTCCATGAATTTCCTTTTCTTGGATCCCATTGTTCGGTTAAAGTGGTCAGGCCAAATTTAATCTGAAAACCATAACCCGGCGCATCATAATGATTGTGCATTCTGTACATGGTTTCGTTTTCGCCATTTCTTGCCAAAGCTTGAAACAAATAACGGTTTCCAACATCTCCCGTTGTTAAACGATCGCCTTTTGCTGCAATATCAGCTAATAAATTCTGCATTACAGCCTCTTTGTACTGAGGTTCTACGATATTCATAAAAATCGGTACAGCATTACTAAACTGACTATTTTTTCCGTATTGTTTAGTCTCAGCATTAAAAAACTTCTCGTTGAAAGCCATTTTAATCTCAGAAGCCAATGTTTCGTACTTTTCAATATCTTCTGTTTTACCTAATAATTTAGCTGCTTTTGCGACTAAATAAGCTCCATAATAGTAATGCGAAGTCGCAGAAAGCGCAATCGGACTATTTTTAGAATATCCTGCAGCATGTGTTCCATAATCGTACCAATCGCCTAATCCGTGCGAAACGATATGATTTTCGGCTTTTGTTCCCAGATAATCCACATAGTTTTTCATTACAGGAAAATATTTTTCTAATAACGAAGCGTCTCCGTAATATTCATAATACATCCAAGGCAGAATCACGCCTGTTACGCCCCATTCTGGAGAATCGGTAAAATCACCTCCGAAAACCACATATTCGGGAACAATTGTCGGGATCAGACCATTATCACGCTGTGAATCTGAAATGTTCTGCATTAATGCCGGGATGTAATTTTCCAAATTATAATTGAACATTAAACCCGGACCATTCAGCTGAATTTCTTCCAACCATCCTAACTTTTCACGCTGCGGACAATCGGTAAAAACACTTTGAAAATTACTTTTTATCGAATTATTAATCAGTTCGTGTGTTTTATTGAAAATTTCATTCGAACAAGCGAAACTTCCTGCTTCTCCTGCCGAATTATAAATGAAATTCGATTTTAAATCAACCAAAGTTGGAAGCTCTTTATTCTTATCTTCTTTGTAATTAATGTTTTCAATTTGAACATATTGATAACCGTAGAAACTGAATTTTGGCGTCCATTCTTCCACTCCATCGCCTTTTAAAGTATAATCGTAATAGTATGGTTTTCCTGATCTTCCCTGCGCGATCGTGCCTTCTTCATTTAAACCTTCGGCAACCCAAACACGAATTGTCTGCCTTTTTTTTCCTTTTACTTTGATGGTTGGAAATCCTGAAAGATTCTGTCCCATATCAAAAACATAGAAATTTGGTTTCAGCTCTTTTACGGTTTTAACTTCGTATTGTTTCTGAATCGTAACTGGTGTTGCTGTCTGCGGTCTAAGAACTCCTTTTGGCGCTTCCTGAATCACAACTTTTTTCCAATCCGAATCTTTAAAACCTTTACGATTCCAGCCCTTTTGCTCTAAATTAGCATTATAATCTTCTCCTCCAAAAATGCTATTGTACGTAATTGGACTTTTGCTGTATTTCCAGGTTTCATCTGATTTTATAATTTCTTCTGAACCGTCTTTGTACTTTATTTTCATTTTGAAGAACAAAGTCGGCGGACCAAAACTCACGAAGAATTTGGTATATCGTTCAGCCAATGTATTGTACATTCCGTTTCCTAAAAGAACACCAATTACGTTTTCGCCTTTTTCTAATTCTTTGGCATTTAATTCATAAACATTGTAATTAACTGTTTTATCATAATCTGTCCACAAGGGTGCAAATTCGCTGTTTCCAACTTTCTTGCTGTTAATCGTTAATTCGTAATGTCCTAAACCTGAAATGTAAATAACAGCTTCTTTGATTTCTTTTTTTACTTCGAAAGGTTTACGAAACATGATACTTCTGCGTGACAACGAATCTGAAGCATTGATAAACGAGTTCTTTTTTTCTCTGTTGAAAGTGGCTGTGTGGTAATTTCGGCCTTCCGGCAGATGACTGTCAGCTTTGGTAATGGCGCCAATCCAAACCGGATTTAAATCTGATTCTAATGAAGCGGTTCTGAAAGTGGCCGTTCTACTCCATTTAGAAATTTTGCCTGTTTGATTCCAAACTTTTACTTTCCAGAAATATTTGGTTTCATTTTTTAACGGACTTCCGCCATAAGCTATCTGCAGATTTTTATTCGAATTTATTCTTCCGCTGTTCCAGATATCACCTTCGTCATTTTTTAGTTTTTCTTCAGAAGAAGCAACCAAAATAATGTAAGCGATTTGCGATGCATTCGATTCTTTTGAAACCAACTGCCAGCTTAATCTCGGCTGATTCTGAACCACTGCTAATGGATTTTCCGCCATTTCTGTTGTTAGATTTACAGGCAAAATTTGTCCATTCGAAATGAACGTGACTAAAAGGAATACTATAATTTTAAAATACTTCATTTATTATTGTTAAGATTAGCACGCGGATGACGCAGATTTACTTCGTAAAGACGCGGATAAAACGGATTTTTTTCTGTTTAAAAATATAAAATCCGCGCAAATCTGCGTCTTCGATAGCGAATCTGTTTAATCCGCGTTCTATTTTTTTTTCGCCACGAATTCACGAATTTTCTCTAATTATTCTTTGCGTTTTATTTCTCTAATTTTTACCGAAAGCATTAATTCGATTAATTTATGACAAAAACTACGTATCGATTATAAAAATAATTCGTGAATTGCTTCGCCCGTTCGCTATCGCTCGGGTCGTGGCTATTTTTTCTTTACATTTTTTTAGTAATCAACGATTCGATATTGAATACTGCTTCTGGGATTAATTTTCCGGTTTGAGGCAGATCGTCGTAATCGTCTGTGTCTGGTGCTGTATCCGGATTAGGTGAATACCTTTGTTCGCCTGTGCGGAACATAATTCGCTCAAAACCATCTACTGGAGCATAGAAAATTCTCGTTGATTCTTTTCCATCATTTACTTTTATCGTGTACGAACGGGTTTTAACGTTTAGCTTTACATTGACTTTGTATTCTTTTCCAGCTTCGTATTTTGCAATGGTATTAAAACGAGCTCCCGTTTTTGTTTTCAATTGCCCATCCGAATCAAAAGTTAATCTTACAGCTGGTAGTCCTTGTTTGTTTTGAAATTCAACCTGCAATAAACCATGATTGTTTTGTTCTGGTTTTACGGTAAAAGTCACTTCCATTTTTTCTGCAAACGGAATAACACGTTCTGCACGAGCATAATCAAAATTGTCCTGATCTCTTAAAGTAAGCCATTTTTTACCATCTGACTTCTTTTCAATTTTAGTGGAAGCCCAAGCTAAATCATAGGTATTCCATAATTTTAATTCTTGTCCGTCTGGAAGATTGTTAAAAATGTCATTGGCATGTTCTGTAACAACCGAAGTAACAGGAACGGGAATCGACGCTACCCAAATATCTTCTTTGTTTACGCTGTAACTTACCCAAAGTTTTCCGTCAGGCGGAATTCCGTCACCTTCTGAAATACCGCGAACGTATTGAGGGCCTGCTGATTTGTAGTTGCCGCCATAACGCATTGGACTGATTTCGCCATGTACCAATAATAAATCTTTGTAATTCAATCCGTCATCACTTGTAGAAATTGCCAAAGGCCAACGGTATTCTGATGGATTATAAACAGTTGCATAACGATTATCTGATGTTTTTTGTCCCCAGATTTTGGCATTGCTGTTTACAAAACCGGGAGCACGAACGGGTGTGTATTCCCATGTTTTTCCACCGTCTTTGCTGATCGAAGTTAAAGCGTGTTTCCATAAACCCACCACATTCCCGTTTGGTAAATGATAGGAACTTAAAGCTTTATAAGGCTTTTTTAACGGAATCAATTCATCATCACGATCTGCTTCTTCAACCCATTGCTGTAAAATCAAAGGATCAGATAGAATTTCTTCGCAGGCTTTTTTTAAACCTTTGTCTTTTGCTTGTGCATAAAAGGGAAATGCCGATTTCGATTTATCCCAAGATTTATTGTATCTGATGAAATAAATTTCACCAAAACTTCCGTCTTTTTTGATTTCACGAATCACACGTCCAATTCCTTTTCCGTCGTTTGGATCATCTTTTTCATCCATTGCGATTCCGTAATACGCTAAAGCATAAAGTCGTTTGTCTTTTGAGGTATAAAAACCCATTCTCTGGTGCATAATCGCATCAAGATTTTTGGCAACACCCTCTACGCCTTCTTTTTTCCATCCGTCAGGAATATGATAAATTGGAAAAATTACTTTTGGCATTTTCCAGCTTACGCCGTCTTTTGAAGTCATAATTAAAGTCTGGCTCGGCGGAATATGTTCTCCCGCAGGATCGCTCAAATATTGCAGATAAAAAGTATCGTTCCAATACGCCATTGTAGGCTGGTGATTGTATGTCCATCCAAAACCATCTGCTTTTTCGGGATGTTCGCGGCTTGCACGCATAATTTGTGTTGTGTGAACTCCAACCGCCGGACTTAATTGTCCGTGATGATAATCGATGTTTGAGAGTGTTTTACCAACATAACGTACGGTGTCGTTTTGTGCATTTACAGCCGTACAAGTCAAAAGAATTGTGGCTGTAATAATGTTGGTTTTTATGTTTTGAAAAGTAATCATTCGTATTTTTTTTTGCCACAGATTGCACAGATTAAAAAGATTTTTTTCTGCTTGATCTGCAAAATCTGCGGGAGAAAAATTTAGTCTCGCAGATTTGGCAGATTACGCAGATTTATTTTTTTGATTATTAAATACTATAAAAATTATTTAAATCTTTGAAATCTGTGGCCTTATCTTTTATTTTTTATCAATTAATCCTTTTAAAACTTCTTCAGAGATTGTTGTGATCGTTCCGTGTTTGTGTCCTTCGGGAAGGCTTATTTTTGATGAAACATCTTCAAAATGAACAAAATCTGAAGTGCTTAAAGCTTTATAATTTTTTGAGCCGTAATTATCATAATACAACAGCCAGTTTTTACCGACTTTTACTACTGTTGGTCCTTCAGATAAATATTCTGTTAATGGCTCTGAACTCTTTTCAAACGGACCTAAAGGCGATTTTCCGAAAGCTACTTTTATGTTTCGCATGGGTCTCGTATTGTCTTTCAAAACCAAGACATAATCTTTCTTGCTTTTCTTTACAATCACACAGTCAATTACGCTGAAACCTGGATCGTAATATAATTTTGTATTTGAAAATGTTTTAAAATCTATAGTCGTTACGTAATACATTCGGTGGTTGTTTTTTTCTTCTTCAACTCCTTTTTCAAATCTAAACGGGATTGTCGATGCCCAAATAATGATGTATTCTTTTTTGACATCATCATAAAAAATCTCAGGTGCCCAAACGTTTACGACTTCCGGTTCGTTTTTCATTACCGGAATATATTCTTGTTTTGACCAATGAATTAAATCTTTTGAACTTGCATATCCAAAACCGTTTCCGCCTTTCCAGTCGGTTGTCCAAACCATGTGATACGTTCCGTCTCCTCCTTTTGTGATTGACGGGTCACGCATGATTTTACTGGCTCCAATTTCTGGTTTTAAGAATGATCCTTCTAAGCCTTTCCAGTTGTAACCGTCTTCGCTATACGCCAGATATAAACCTTCTGTTGCTGGTTCTCTAAATGACGTAAAAAGATATAAATCTTTCTTTTTCTGCGAATAACTCATCGCGAAAATGAAAAGCGTTATGATGATGAATATTTTTTTCATGTCTTGTTTTTCTTTCCTGCAAGGTTTCCAAAACCTTGTAGGTATTCTATACGCACAAATTAAACCTACAAGGTCAGAAAAAGACCTTGCAGGATTGCGTTGCGTTATTCCGTAATTGCTTTTTTATCTAAATCTTTTCCTTTTTTAACAGCTGTTATTACGTTGTTAAAAACATTGTTTTTCAGGAAAACATTCTTTGTTTCTTTTCCATTTGCTTCGATAAAAATATCGGTTGCATTAAATGGAAAATTATTGTTGATCATTGTATTTGAAACATTGTCTAATTTAATAACCGGAACGCCTTTTATTGGTGTTGAAGATCCAACATTATCTAAAATGATATTTTTTGAATCTGAAATTTTGAAAGAAGAACCAATTGTCGCATTTACTTTTACATCATGAAATTCAACATCTGTCGCCGTGCTTACTGTAAAACCTTCTTTTCCATCCATATTGATGTTAGAGAACGTGATGTTTTGAATTGGCATTTCGGTAATTCCTAAAATCTGACCCGCTTTGTTTACATTCGAAGCCGTAATATTACTCATGTGAATGTTTCTAAAAATCGGTGTTTTCTCGGTTACAGGTTCCGCTTTGGTGTCTTTATCATAAAAAAGGCTCAATACAATTGCTTCTTCTTTAATGTTTTTCATTACGATATTATCTACGCGAATATCTTCTACAACACCGCCTCTTCCGCGTGCTGCTTTAATACGAATTCCGCGGTCTGTTCCATCGAAAACACAATTTGAAATCGTAATTTTTTTGATTCCGCCCGACATTTCACTTCCAATAACAACACCGCCGTGACCGCTTAACATGGTACAATTGGTAATCGTAACATTTTCTGTTGGAACTCCATATTTACGTCCGTCTTCGTCTCTTCCTGATTTGATGGTAATACAGTCGTCTCCAACACTGATGTGACAATTTGAAATATGAACATTTTTGCAAGACGAAGGATTAATTCCGTCTGTATTTGGTGAATGCGGATTAAAAATTGTGATTCCGGTTACGGTTACATTATCGCAGAACTCCGGATTGATTGTCCAGAAAGGCGAGTTTTGAAACGTTACGCCTTCGATTAAAATATTTTTACAGCCATAAGCCTGAAAGAAAGAAGGCCTGAAAAACTTTTTGTCGATTGTTCTTTTGTAATAATCAGAATATACAATTCCTTGATTTTGTTCGTCCCACATTTTTTGGTATTTCGTTAACGGAATCGCTTCTTTTGCGGTTTCGATTCTGTAGACTTCATTCCACCATGCTTTTCCTTGTCCGTCGATTACGCCTCTTCCAGTAATGGTGATATTTTCAGCATCTTTGGCGTAAAATAATGGCAAGAATGATTTCATTACTAATCCTTCATAACGCATTTCTACATATGGGAGATAATCATCAAAATTGTCTGAAAATTTTAAAAGTGCACCAGAATCTAAATGAATGGTGATGTTGCTTTTCAATTTTAAAGCTCCTGTTAAATATTCTCCGGCAGGAAAAAAAATTGTTCCGCCACTGTTTTTAGATGCTTTTTCTATTGCATTCTGAATGGCTTCGGTGCATTTTATTCCTTTGTTGTTTCCTCCTTCGTTTAGGATGTTTAACCAGCCGTCGTTTGCTAGAGCGGTGTTTAATCCTGTTATGAGGCAGAGAATTATTAGTATGTTTTTCATAAGTTATATTTTTTTGTTCTCTCGCAGATTTGGCAGATTGTGCAGATTTATTTTTTTGCCACTGATTTCACAGATTAAAATGATTTTTTATCTGCTTGATCTGCAAAATCTGCGAGAGTTTTTATTCTCATTTTGTCATTGCGAGGAACGAAGCAACCACATTTACAAGATCAAATTTTGTGGTTTATGTTAGTGAGGTTGCTTCGTTCCTCGCAATGACTAAACTATGTGATTACTTTGATTCTAAAATCAAAACCCAATCATTTCCATCTTCTTTATTTCCTGATGGCTGAAATTCTTTGGTTCCTTTATTATCTACAATTCCAATTTTTGTTTTTTGCCCGTTTCTTGGGTTGTACCAAGCTGCTGTAACTTTATCACCTTCGATTTTACCCATATTTACTTCGATTTTTCTTCCGTTGTAAGTATATAGTAAGGCATAATTTTTTCCTTCTATTGCTGGAATATAATCGTATTTTTCTCCTTGATTTGCAATTAAGGAAATATCTGGAACTCCTTCTAAAAATGGCACTTCTTCCATTAATTTCTTAATGTAAATCATCTGTTTTGCTCCGGGAGCATCGATTGCTGATGTCCACAATTCTTTGTTTCCGTAGGCTGGGTTATCACCTTTTCTGAACATTTGCATTACAGCGTTGTGTCCGTAAGTGTAACCTGCCGCGCCTGAAAGCACCGACCAATATCCGTAACGGCGAACATCATTTGACGTCCATTTTGGTTGTAAAGTGTCGTGTAAGCCGTGTGGAATTCCTTCGTAAGATGGTTCTCCGTCAAGTGTTGGTTTTGTTGGTTTTAATTCGAAATCTCTTAGCACAAATTTGTAATTGTCTTCTTTGAAATTCGTTTTTGATGAATCCTGATCGTATCTTCTGTGTCCTGATTGAAACATGTTAAAATCCAGCCATTTTTCGTTGTGGAAGTTTTCTGAAGAATCGGTTCTCCCAAACGGATGAAAAGTCACCAATTGATTTGGATTATTTGTTTTTAAAGTATTTCCGATGGCGTTCCAGATATCCTGAAATTCATTTCCGTGAGTATCTCCACCGTTTAACCAAATGACGTTGGTTCTGTTTTTATATCTGTCAGCTAAGAATTTAGCGTATACTATTGCTTGTTCTTTACTTACTTTATTTCCTTTTGAAACGTTTGTTCCCCAAACCGGAACCATTGCTACATAAATTCCGTTTTTTTGAGCCACGTCTAAAGTGTAATCTACGTGGTCCCAGTAATCATATTCTTCCTTGTTGTTGAAGTTGTTTCCAGCTGTTGTTAATGGTTTTGAAACGTCTTCATTGATTAAAGCTGCATCGCCATAAACGTTAACGGCATTTATATTATGTAAAACCATTACCTGAACAACATTGAATCCTTTTTCTTTTCTGTCTTTAAAATATTTATCAACGCCTGCTCTGTCTAATTTTCCGAATGTTAACCAACCTGTATCGCCTAACCAAAAAAATGGTTTTCCATTTTCGGTAACAAAATAATGCTGATTTTTAGAAACTTTGATTTGAGGCAGAGCTCCTTTTGTTGCTTGCGAAAATCCGCTTTGTGCTGTCAACAAAAAGCTTATACTTAAGGCATATAAATATTTAATTTTCAGATTCATTTTGGTTTATTTTGAATTTATGTTTTTTAGTTGTTTGCCACGAATTACACTAATTTTCTCGAATTTTTATTTTTCTTGTGTTTTTTTGTTTCCCGCAGATTTTACAGATTAAAAAGATTTCTTTATTCTGTTTGTCTACATCACTAAGGTAGAGTAACCAGATTATTTTAAATTAATTCGTGCTAATTCGTGAAATTCGTGGCTAACTCTTATTTTTACTTTTTCACTACAAAAAGTACTTTTTCTTTTATTTCGGATTGTGGAATTGTTATTTGTTTTCCTCCGTTTATGTTTGCTTTTTTGGTGATGGTTCCTGTTGCTGTGCTTATTGTATATACTTCGAAAGTTCCTTTTGTATCTGTTAAATCAATTGTGATATCTTGGTTGTTTTTTAAATAGAAAAGATAGCTTTTTCCTTTATTTTCTAATTTCCACAGATTATCTGAAAAGGTATCTCCATTCACTAATTTCATTTCGCTTAAAGCGGAATAAAATGCAGGCAGTTCAATTTTTGGAATATTTGGCAATGAAGCTCCTGCCATTAATGCCGGCCATCCAAATCTTGAAGATGCATCTGTAGAATACAAAATCACTTTTTCAGGGTATTTTTCTCTGTATTCACGAACGGCACGATACACCTGATCGTCTGTTTCTTTTCCTGTTTTTAATTTTCTGGCATGTTGTCTTGGCGCTAAATTTAATCCGCCTTGCGGTGCGTAAGCTGTGCCGTCTTCTTTATAATACCAATAACGGATATCAATTAAATCTACTGTTTTGGCTCTTTGTACATCATTTAAAATAGCATCCTGAACATCTTTTGTCGCACTTAAACCAATGATTCCTTTTTTGCCTGTTTCGTCTTTCCATTTTTGAACTTCATCAATCCAAAACTGCATGAAATGAAGCGGGCCTGTATATTCGGCACTTGTTAATTGAATTACATTGCTGTTTTCCTGAAAATTTTCTAATGATTTACGAATAAATCCTTGGTGTAATTTCCTTCTGGCAGGATTGTTAACATCATAAAATTGTTCTGCCATGAAAATACGTTTGTCTCCTGCATATGGCGGCGGTTCCGGAAAACCTGTACTGTTCATATTATTTGCCGAACGCCAAGGTGAACTCGTCCAATGCGCTCCGGCTTCTATAATGTTATGTTGAAAATACTGCTGATTGATTAGCAATTGTCCTTTGGTTTCTGCCAAATTTGCAAAAAGCGACAAACGATCCCAATACCAATCATTGAATTTTGTCAAATCATATTTACTTAATTGATCCCAGGCTAAATCTTGTCCGCTTCTTGCGAATGGCTGTTCGTAGAATGGCGGCCAAACATCGGCATCAAAACGGCGAACTCGTTCGTGATCGTCCATTCTTCGCTCGTACCATAATCCGTAATTATGTTCTAAAGCGACCATATTATTGGTGTTCAAATAATCTGTTACTTCGTTGATATTATCTGTAAAACCTGTTCCAGTTCTGCCGGGAACAAATCTGGTAACGTCTGGCAATGATTTAGAAATATCGCTGTCTCTAAGGCTTCCTCTCCACCAAGGCACACTTAATCGGTTTCCGGCAATTACTTTATTATCATAAGTAAGCCATCCGTTTTTTGTTATTACTTTGTTGGTGGAAATTATATTTTGTGCTGCATTTATTTTTAAATCATTAGCATTTTTAAGTCCTGAATTGTTCGTATCAATTGGATTCGCTTTTGAAACTTCGGCAATCCATTCCAGTAAACTTTCTTTTGGAGCAAGAGAATTTTTAGTTAATTCTTGTGCTGCTTCAACTTCAGGACTTGATGAAGGCTCTGAACCTAAATCGTAAATAAAAGGTTTTACAGGAAGCTGTCCTAAACGGTTTTCTAATTGTGCATAAAACAAACTTCTCGGATTGATATGACCGTTTACATCTTTCCAATGACCGTCGCCAGCCATGATTCCACCCCAAGTTCCAAAAGCCCAGTTTTGTGCTGTTGGCGGGCTGTAACATTCTATTTTAGATGCTGAAGTTTCCCAGATTACGCTATTAGCTGCAGTCCAGCCTGCGCCTCTGCCGTTTTGTTCTCTATTGTTATAACTTAAAGCATGTCCGTCTATATACGAAACTTCAAATAATACTCCTGTTGCCCAACTGCCAATTGCTCCGCTATTATTGAAAGGCATAAACGACTCGCATTGAATAAACGCATTTGGTCCTGTTGTTCCAAATCCGCCTACTGCAAAATCGTGGTAACCATATTCTGAGTAACAACGTTGAAACAGTGTTTGCTGACCTTCGGTATAAAAAGTATGACGTCTAAAACCTGCAATTTCAGAAACAGGTTCGATTGCAATACAATCTTCAACGGTAATTTGCTGTGCCGATTTTAATAACGCAACTGCTCCTCCAGAAAAATGCTTGAAGTTTACTTGTTTTACCCATGCATTTTTTGTGTTTTCAATGCTGATTCCTAACCATCTGTGTTCTTCGTCTTTTGGTTTTGACTGATCATAAGTTGATTTCATCAGAATATTTTCGATCCCGATTTGTTCAATTCTTCCTGACCAAGTGTATAAAGTTACTTTTGCAGTTCCGTAAACATCATCAAGAGTCATTGTCAATGGTGCGTTTAGCGTTACCTCGTTGCCATTGATATTGGTTACGACTCTGTTCCAAGTAATATCCCAATCATTTTTTTTCCAGCCGACCCAACCGGTTTCTGCTCCAAAATCATCCATTTTTAGCTCTTTAATCCAATTATCGGTTAAAGGTTTGCTGATGATAATTTCATCATATGGTTTTAATTTAGAAGTATTTTTTAATTGGATTTTTTTTGTTCCAAGTGGTGTGTAAGATGTATTGAATTCAAAAGTTTCTCCTAATTTTTTGTCATCAGTTCCTAAAACTCTAATTAGTGCTTCTCTTTTTAATCCTGTTCCTAAAAGAACGGTTCCGTTTTCAGTGTTTCCGCTTCCGCGTAAAATGACTCCCGATTTTTTAATGAATAAAGTTCCGCTTATTTTAAAAATTCCTTTGTCTAAAAGTATTGCTCCGCGAAAACCTGATTTATTTGGCTTCAAATTGCTCACATAATCAATTGCTGCCTGAATTCTTTCGGTAGCGTCTTCTTCTTGTTTCGGAACAAAAATTTTATTCTCCACATTTGGAATTGCTTTTTCAGAAGCCATATATCCCGCATATGAAAAATCAGGTATTTGATTCCCTTTGCTGTCTGCAGTAAAAGAAAGTTTTCCTTCTTTGGTTTTGACAATATCTGGGAAAGTGTTTTGTGCTGTGATGTTGATGCTGAAAAACAACGCCAAACCAGACAAAACTATTTTATCTTTTTGAAGGAAGATGTTATTTTTAAATTGAATAAAATTCACCTTAATAATTTTTAGGTTTATTATTTGTATTCCTAATTTCCACAATCTTGTCATTTCGACGAAGGAGAAATCTCCGTTAGTTGCTCCGCTTGCTTGATAAACTTTGTGTTAGTTACTTGCGGAGATTTACTTCGTCTATTCGCTATCGCTCGAGTCTCCTTCGTCGAAATGACAAACTTTGTGTGTATGCTTATTAAACCAGACAGGTTTTAAAAACCTGTCTGGTTTGCTTCGAGAATATTGCTGTGACTAAATTTAATACTTTATTGCAATAATCCTTTTGATTTTGCTAATGTATCTGTATTGTTTTCGATTTTTGTCCAGTCTATTTTACTGTTTGGATCAATTCCGTTAAAATATTTCTCGATGTTTGTGTATCCGTCGCCGTTTGCATCTTTGTTGGCGTCTGAAGGATCATTCGGGTTTAAACCGTTTTTCTTTTCCCAAGCATCTGGAATTCCATCATTATCAGAATCTTTATAGGCTTTTCCTTTGTAAACCGGATAACCGCCTACTTGATCAGGATGTGTAATTATTCCTTTTTTATAAGAGTCTGCAGGTAATCTTCTTTTAATAAAATCTTTTCCAATTGCGTTTTCTAAACCGTCTTTCACTTCAATTTTTCCTGTGCGCACTTGTTTGATAATTCTTTCATCAACCATATCTCTTTTGGGAATTGTTGCTCCAACATTATTTAAAACAAATTCATAGGCTTCTTCTGCTTTCATGATAGTGATATGAGGCATTGTAAAAGCTTTTGGCTGTTTGATATATTCTAAATATGATTTTACTTCTGCTTCCGGAAGGTCTTCTAATTGTACACCGCCATTCCAGTTATCGGCTGTGACTTCTGGAGAACCAACAATAAAGTTTCCAGAAACATAAGCTCTTCCGTATGTTTTTGGTTTCATATATCCTGATTCCGGTTTTAGAATTCTATAGCGAATTGGCTGATCTGTTGGTGTTATTGGTCCCGGTTTAAAGTAATTATTGATGATGTTAAACATTGAACGATAATCTCCTCCGTCAAGAGAACGATTCCACCAATTGAAAATCACATTGTTTACAAAATTAAAATCGCCATACATTCCGATTGAGGCATTTCTTGAAATATTATCGGCCCATAAATTACGCATAAATGTGCTGTTTAATCCGCCAATTGTACTTCCAAAGGCATGATTGTAAGTATCTAAACCTTCTGAAGAAATGGTATTTTGAATGGTAATATTACAGGCTGGAAGTTTTTCTAATTTTGATTTTTCATTTGCCGCAAACTGATGTCTGTATAATGAAATATTTTCGTCTAATCCCCAACTTACAGAGCAATGATCTACGATTATATTTCCTATTGGATTTCCGCCAAGTGCGTCATCTCTTCTGGTTACTTCTGTTGCTCCACGACGGAAACGCATATGTCTGATAATTACGTCGTGTGTATCAATTTCCAAAGTTTCTCCTGCAATGCAAATTCCGTCGCCCGGAGCCGTTTGTCCTGCAATTGTAACATAAGGCGCACGCATGCTGATTCTTTTTTTCAATTGAATTATTCCAGAAACATTAAATACGATTGTTCTGGCTCCAACAGCTTCGCATGCTTCACGAAAAGTTCCTTTTCCGCTGTCTTCCAAGCTGGTCACTACAAATATTTTTCCGCCGCGGCCGCCTTGTGTAAATGCGCCGCCGCCTTCAGCTCCCGGAAAAGCAGGAATATCTGCCTGAACGAAATCTTTAGGATAAGATGCCCAAGGTAAATAAGGTTTTCCTTGTTTAGCTTCTGCCTGTATTGTACTGTAATTATTTTTCCAGATTTCGGCTAACCTTTTTTCTTCATCTGCCAATATTGCATCGGCTTTGTCTTGAAGCGGTTTCGGTATTTCCGGATATTGTGCATATGCTGAAGTAAAGAAAGAACAAAATGAAAAAATCATCATGGTTCTTTTTAATGTGGTTATTGGGAAGATAGTCTGCATGAAAAGATAATCTAAGGTTTATAGTTTTTGGTGTAAAGTTTATAGTGTATTATTCTTTTGAAGTAGAATCTTTCACTTTACTTTTCTCTCTTTCTTCAAGACGCTTGTGCCAGTCAGTACTTTCCTTGTTTAGATCGTAACCCTGTTTTGATAAATAGTTGTTGATTCTTCCTTTGTATTTGCCAAACCATCCGTGCTTTTCTTTAGATGAGCCGCCGTCCATTGCATGTTCTCTGGCTTCTACTAAAGCCTTGTAGATATAATCTTTTTGCTCTGTAGTTAAATTTGGAAGCATATCGTTATAACCTGCAACTGTAATTGGAAGCACACCATAAGTCATTCCGTCTTTAACTTCAGTAATTTTGTCTTCTGATAATTCTTTTCCTAATTTTTTAAGGTAAGATTTATGCAGTTTTTCAATTGATTCATCTGCTTTTGATTTCAGTTTATCAATCTTTTCGTTTTGTTTTTCTTTTGCTAAACCTGTATCTTCTTTTACTTTTTTGATTTCAGAATCTCTTCCATCCTGAATTTCGCTTAAATCCCTGAATTGCTGTGCTATAATATTTGAAACTGATGTTTCTTTTTTAGCATCTTTTAAGTCTAATTTGGCAACTATTTTTGCTGCTCTTTCATTGGTAACTTTAATATATTCAGGATCTAAATGCTGCTGCGCATTTAAAGCCGAAAATGCAAAAACCAATGCTAAAAAACTGATATTAAATTTTCTTAATGCCATCTTTTCGTGATATTTTAATATTTAAAAATATTCTCATTTCATTGCGAAACAAGAATGTTTTCAAAATGTTTCTTATTTTAAATCTAATATTGGTCGAACTAATGTTTCTTTATTATTAGCAAGATCTTTCCAGTTAACTTTTATTGCAGGGTTTACACCGTTGATGTAATCTTCAATATTTGTGTATCCGTCTTCGTTTAAATCTCCTTGTGCATCTGATGGATCATTTGGATTTAATCCGTATTTTTTCTCCCATGCATCCGGCATTCCGTCTTTATCTGTATCTACATAAGGTTTTCCTTTGTATTCCGGATATCCTCCAACTTGAGAAATATCTGTAATGATTCCTTTTTTATAAGAATCCATCGGTAAACGTCTGTGTTCAAATTGATAGAATTCTTTTTTCTCTAATCCTTTTGCATATTCAGGAACTCCTGTTTTTACTGTTCTTACGATTCTTTCGTCAACTTTATCTCTAATTGGCAAAGTTGCTCCAACATTTTTAAGTACAAATTCATATGATTCTTCTGCTGTCATGAATTTGTTGAACCAAGGCATTGGGAAAGGTTTGTCTGCTTTCATTTTATCGAAATAGACTTTTGCTTCGTCATATGTCATTAATTCTCCTTTTTTATTTTCAAGTTGAATTCCGCCGTCCCAGTTGTCTTTTGTTACTTTTTCGTTATTGTTTATGACGTTTCCGTTTGCATAAACTCTACCAAAAACCATGTATGGTAATTTACTTCTTCCTGATTCTGGTTTTAAGATTCTATAGCTTATTGGCTGAGATAAATCAGTAACTGGACCTGGTTTGTAAAAGTTATTGATGATGTTGTAATTTGCTGTATAATCACCTCCGTCTGTAGATCTGTTGTACCAGTTGAAAACTACATTGTTTACAAAATTGAAAATTCCATTCCAACCGATAGAAGGATTTCTACCTGCATTATTAGCCCACATGTTTCTCATAAAGGAACAGTTTTCACCACCTAAAGTACTTCCGAAAGCGTGGTTGTAAGTGTCTAATGCTTCTCCAAATAAACTGTTTTGGATTGTAATATTTACGGTTCCTACTTTTATATCTGGGTAACCTGGACCCGGGCTGTAAATGTGTCTGTAAATTGACATATTTTCGTCTAATCCCCAAGTTGCTGATACGTGGTCGATCATAATGTTTCCAACAGGATTTCCTCCAATTGCATCATCACGACGCCCAACGAAAGTTTCTCCTCTGCGGAAACGCATGTGTCTGATAATTACATCGTGCGTATCAATCCAAACTGATTCTCCGGCAACACAAATTCCGTCTCCGGGAGCTGTTTGTCCTGCAATTGTAATATATGGCGCGCGAATAATTAACGGACTTTTGATTCTGATAATTCCTGAAACATTAAATACTATTATTCTTGCTCCTCCTTGTTCACATGCATCACGAAGTGTTCCTGGCCCACGGTCTTCTAAACTTGTTACCGTGTACACTTTTCCGCCGCGACCTCCAAAAGTGAACATTCCGCCTCCTTCTGCACCCGGGAAAGCAGGAATTTCTGCCTGTGGTAAGTCATTTGGACGAGATGCCCATGGAATGTATGGTTTACCATGTTTTGCTTCTTCTTCAATAACTACTAAAGCTTTCGCCCAAGCTTCATCAGAAAGTCTGTTTGCTTCATCTTTAATAGCTTTTTCCTGCGCCTGAACTTCTGCACTTAGTTTTGGATACTGAGCGAAACATTTTGCATTTCCCAAAAACAGGAGTGTCAAGATAAATAATGCGGAATTTTTCATGTTAATTTTGATTTTGGTAATTCTGTTTAAACAAATCACCTGCATCTAAGTAGAATACAGGTGAAGGTTTGTCATGTTTAATTTTGTTTTTTATTATTAGATATGCTTAATGATTTAGGGCAATTCATCGTGCTTATCTTATTCTTGATAATTATAATCTCCATCACCACCAGAAGCATCTTTCCAACCGATTGTTTGTTTCAACCAAGGGTTTTGTGATAAAACTGTATTTTGTAATCCCATAATGTAATAGTTCGGATTAAATTTAATTTTAACCGCTGCATTATTAACATTATCCATAGGAGTTGGCGGCGCTACAAATACGAAGTTATCTGTATAGAATGTTGCTAAAGCTGTTAACTGTGTTTGGAAATTAGCTGAATCCGGATCTGCTGAAATACTTGCACGAGCTGCTGCTAAAGGATCTGCGTTTGTTGCTGTATTTTTATATTGCAAATAGTTTCCTGTTCTTTGTGTACCATTTATTGGCTGTAACCCTAATTTAGTAATAGTACTTCCGCTAGTCGTTCCCGAAACTGTAGCGTTATCATAAAGCATCCAGCGTTGAATATCCCAAAAACGTTTTCCTTCGTAAGCTAACTCAACTCTTCTTTCGTATAATACGGCTTCTATTGCTGCATATTTATCTGATAGTGTTCCTATTCCGTAATTATTTGTAGCACTGATACCTACTCTTTTTCTAATTCTTCCTAAATAAGCTGTAGCATTACCTGTTTGTCCTAATGCAGCATAACATTCAGCAATATTCAATAATAATTCTGCATAACGATATTCTAAAATATCATTTCCAGAATATTGAAAACTACTTGCATTAGTAGCTGTTACATCTGTCATTTTTCTAACTAAAGCTGGACTTGTCTCATTGTTTGAATCGCTATAGTAAGATTTATTTGAACCGTCTAACCAACGATAAGCCCAAACAACTGGTTTTGCACTTTCTTTATAATCCCATTTAACTCCAGAAAAAGCAAATGTTCTGTAAAATCTTGGGTCACGTTTCATGAAGAAAAGAAATGAATTATAACCATTTGCAGTTGTTGGTCTTGCACCATTATCCATAGGAAATAAATCAATCATTTCTTTAGGTGCTTCAAGAGAACCTGTTCCACCCTGGCTTATTGGGCGAATAGCCTTTTCCCAAGAGTTATTCATTGCTACATTACTATTAGTGACTGTTAAAAGCTGTGTTGTAATCGCTTCAGAACAGAAAGCATTACCGCCAAGGGCAAACATATTCTGCCAGTCTTTGGCTGAGTTTCCATAAAGTCCATAGCCTGCTGCTGTTAATGCCGTTTCAGCTTCTAAACCAGCTTTTAATGCTGCTTCCCAACGTTCGTTAGAATTATCCCAGTTTTTATTAAATAATGGACTTGCATATGTTAACAATACTCTAGATTTTACTGCTAAAGCTGCACCTTTTGTAACACGTCCATATTCGCCTGTCCAATTTGGAGGCAATAAACTTGCCGCCATATCTAAATCTTTTACGATTTGCTCTACAACTTGAGTTACTGTAGCTCTAGGTACTTTAATTTCTTCGTTTTCTGAATTTGGAGTCTGAACTTCTGTAACAATTGGAACACCTCCATATACTTTCATCAAATCAAAGTACTGAACAGCGCGCAAATAATATAACTGCCCTTTTGCCTGATCGCGAAATGTTTTGTCTAAATTAGCTCCTTTTACATCTATATCCCTAATAAAAGAGTTACAGTCTCTAATTCTGTTATAAGGAACATTATTAATTTTGTCTTCCAATTTTCCTCCGTAATAACCAGATCCATCAGCTGCATTTACATACGTAATTGTTGGATTAATAAGGGGCTGTATTCCTCCTATTTCTTCGGTCATTTTAGAATATACATCTGTAAAAGACCCAACTAAACTTTGGTTAGGAGATTTAAAAGCAGAATAATAATCAAAGTAAACATTATTAACATACCAGTTAGCTTTTTCCTGGCTTTCATAAAATGAATCATCTACACTTCCGTAATTTTTCTTTTCTTCCAAAAAACTATCACTACAAGAAGCACTTAACACTGCAACAAGTGCTAAAGTTATATATTTATTAATTTTTAGTTTCATCTTTAGTATTAATTAAATTAGAATGTAATATTAAATGTAACGGCCCATGTTCTTAATGTTGGATAATTCTCAGAAGAACTATCGTACATATTACGGTAGTGATCTGGATAAGGGTTATATAAATCCCAAAGATTATTACCCGTTACACCAATTGACCATTTTGCAATTTTAACTTTATCTAAAATCTCTTTTGGCATGTCAAATCCTAATGTTAAGTTTCTTACTGTACAACGGAATGTATCTAACTGCCAGAAATCAGATGGAACAGCAATATAATCCTGATTAGCTAAATTTGGATATTTTCCATTTGGATTATCATCTGCATACATATCATTCCAAAAAGTTTCACGTGCCCACATATTGTGTGTAGATCCTGTTCCTTGTTTTACAACATCTATAGCGCGATAACCTCCCCAAGATGTAGCAATTTGTGTTTTGAAGAAAAACGATTTATATCTTGCTCCTAAATTTGTAGTAAATCCGTAAGTTCTGTTTTTGTTAACCAATTTTACGTAGTCTTCATTTTTTTGAATTTGCCCGTTTGGCCCTGCCTGAGTACCGTCTTTATCATTAAACTGTCCTCCGGCATCTTCATAAGCAAGCATTCCTCGCCTCATATTTGATACAGAAGAAATCCCCATGTAATTTGGTGCCCCACCAACTGCAGCGGCATTTGCTGTTAAATAATTCCAGTAGTTAGTAACATCTTCATCTGTACGTAATATACCATCTCCTGTTGAAGTTCCTTTCCATGTTCTGAATCCCCATTGTGGGAAAAATGTAGACTGACCTGCTTGTGTCAGGTTATTTGACGGATGCATTAAAGCTGGTTCAGGATATTTTTTAATTTCGTTATCAGATAAACCAAAGTTAACACCAACATTATAATTAAAATCTTTATTAATCTTATCTTTCCATGTCAAGCTAAACTCTGCTCCCCAAGAATCAACTGCTGCGTAGTTTTCTTCAGCGAATCCACCACCTACAGAAATTGGCACTCCAACTACGCCAGCCATACCTGTTAACATGTCTTTAGACTTATCATAATAAAAATCAGCTGTTAAAGACAATCTATTTTTTAGTACCGCCAAATCAATACCTAGGTTGTTTTTTACGGTTGCATCCCATCCTACATTTCTGTTTGGTTCTACTCTAGGCGTTACAGATCCTCCTAACGTTCCTCCGTTTGATCCAAACTGAAATCCTTTGTCTGCATTTACATCATACAATTTCATCCACCTCCATGGATTAATATTATCATTTCCTGTTTTTCCAATTGAATAACGTACCTTAAGAAAATCTATCCATGATACGTTATTAGTAAACCAGTCTTCTTTTGAAACAATCCATCCTGCTTGCAGTGAAGGGAAGAATCCCCAATAGTTTTCTGGTGCAAATTTTGTAGATGCATCACTTCTAAAAAGGAACTGAAGCATATATCGTGATTTATAGCTATAATTAACACGTCCTAAATAAGACAAAGTTCCTTGCTCTCCTTTTAATGCTGTTGAATTTGTAGTTAAGGTACCTGCAGTTTGGTAAGAACCTGCATAATCTTTACCTGTATTTTCAAATGCTAAACGCGTGCTGTTGAATTCTGTTTCTGATCGTTCTACAGAGAACATAGCACCTATTTCATGGTTATCAAATGTTCTATTGTAATCTATAAAAAAGTTGGCTTGCATAGCTTTAGAATTAAAACTATCATAGTATACTCTTGAACTACGAGTATTAGTTTCAATTACATAATAATTATCAACTCCATTATTTGTAGTTGTTGGCAATGCTGCACTTGCTAAATGGCCGTCTAATTTTTCATACCCCATTATTCTTGCCAAATCATATGGCAATTGAACTTGCTCTGTACTTTCTGAATTTTGTGTTCTTGAATAAGTTCCTTTAATAGACAATCCTTTAATAAATGGAACTTTCCAGTTAAGTGACATATTTACATTATAAGAAAAATCACTTGAAATTTGTTTAGAGCCATTATTTAGAGAAGCAAAATAATTATATCCTGCAATTGTATTATTTGCATTTGCACTACCTAATGTACGATCTGTACGAGCAAATGGTGACATATAATACTCCTTGCCATCTACAACAGTTTCCCACGGAATATATTTTGGCATATGAAGTAAAAATCCATAATCAGCTTGTTCTCCACCTGATGCAGAAGCATAACTACTGTCATTAATACCAGATGAAGCTTTAGTAAATGATTTTTCAATATCTCCTGAATTTCCGGAAACTGCTGCAGAAAAATCTAAAGAGCTTGAGATTTTTGCTGTCATACCCGTACGGAAATTCCATTTATTATAATCTTGCTTTCCTAAATTTGCTCCTTGCGTAAAGTAATTGATCCCAGCAAAATAAGTTGCTTTTTCTGTACCGCCATTTACACTTAAAGTATGTTTTTGCTGTATTGCAGGCTTCCATGCTTCTTCTAACCAGTCATAATTCAATCCTTTCATTTCTTCTAATTCTGTTGGAGTAAAAAGGTATGATCCATTAGTACCAATATTATTTCCTCCAGTAAAAAATCTATTAGAAAAAACACCATAGTCATATGCACTCATCGTTTTACTGTGACTAACAGCATCGTTTACAGCAAACTGACTAAAATATGAAAATGAAGGCACACCGCTTTTTCCTCTTTTAGTTTTAATAACAATTGCTCCTTGAGATGCACGAGATCCATAAATTGCAGCTGAAGCATCTTTCAAAACAGTCATGCTTTCTATCTCTGAAGGATCTAATCTATTAAATGCTTCCAAAGAAGCTCTACCTGTAACAGGATCTACCTGAATCATATCATCAATTACAATTAATGGTGTTTTTGAACTACCATCTTTTGAGAAACCATAAGTTTGACGAATTTCGATTGACCCTGCATCGCCTGGACGCCCGCCTCCATCTATAACGCTCAAACCAGGCACTAAACCTCTTAAGGCATCTGATAAATTTGACACCGGAAGCTCCTGAATATCTGTTGCATTAATTGTAGCAATAGCTCCTGTAAGTTTCTCTTTTTTCTGAGAACCATATCCAACTACAACAATATTCTGTAATTCGTTTGAATCTTCTGTTAGTTTAACATTTACAGTTGTACGTGTTCCAATTGCTACTTCTTGTTTTCTCATTCCGATAAAAGAAAAAACTAAAGTTGCATTTGGCTTAACTTTAATTTGAAATTGACCATTAAAATCTGTCGTAACATTATTCTTTGTAGATTTCTCTGTTACGTTTACTCCTGGAAGTAAACCAGACACATGATCAGTCACAGTTCCTGTTACTGTAACTAGATTTGAGTTTTGAGCATAACTCATCACACTCATCAGTGTAAACAAAAGAAAACTACATCTCTTTAAAAGTGCTTGTTTCATAAATGTTTTTGTTTTGGTTAGGTTTTATTTAGTGTTAGTTAGTCATGTTAAATGTGTTTCACTTAAAGATATCAAAAATTAAAAAAAGTTTAATAGGCCTTAAATTAAATGTTAAAAACACATTTATTTTGTATACCAAAAATATAACGATGACGAATTAGAACCGTCCTGTTCTATCCTGCTTTACTGGCATTATCTAAAAAAAACTAACTCAAAAAAACAATATTAATAAAAAAAAGAAGGAAAAAATAGACAAAATAGAAAAAACGAGTAATAAGTTTGAGTATAATTAAATAGAAGAACTGCTTTTAAAACAAATACAGAAGAATTAGCATTAAAAACAAAAAATAGCTGTTTTTTCTGCAAAATCAGGTACTGAAATACTGTTATTTAATGAGTTAAGTTTAGCATTATTAAACGAAAAAATGGCTTCTATTTTTAAAGAAAAGCCATTTTTTAAAGTAGAAATCTTACAACCTGAAAACGTTTTCGCTTTACAAAACATTCCTTAAAATTTTACTAAAAAAATGTTTTTTTAAACGTAAAATCTGACCAATAAAAAAATTAGAAATGTTTTTTGGACACAAAATCCAGAAAAAACCTATAGTTATCAACGTGATAGCAATTGAATATTAAATAGTTTAAATCTTCATCATTATTTATCCGGATTCCATCCATTTAAAACCAAATCGCGATTGTATTTTTTAATATCCCCTTTTTTCAACTGATGCGACCAGGATACTCTTTGTGACAAATCTTTTGCGCTTGAACCTTTACTGCCATATTCTGCATAATAAGCTGTTTTATCTTTATCAGGAAATCTGGTATCAATCCATGCGTTCCAGCCTTCTGGTATGATATGCGAACCAATATCTGTGTTCATAAAAACCGTTTGTGCATAAGGTCTCCACGGTCTTCCTAAAAAAACTTTATCTACCGATTTGTCCTTTGCAGTAAGTTTACAATCTGTAAAAACAAATCCATATGCCTGACCTTGCGGAGTTGAAGCGGCTGTAATATAGGAATTAGTTAAACTTTCAATTGTACATTTATAAAAATAAGCTGTTGCCGCTCCGAAGATAAAATCGGTTGTTCCGTTTATGAAACAGTTTTCAAAGTAAGCGCGGGTATTTTCTTGTGATAAAAATAGCGTATCCTGATTTCCTAAAATATTACAGTTCTTTACAATAACCCGATCACTTTTTATATGCAGTGCCACTGCCTGTCCAACTCTTCCTGCCGTATTTTCAATGGTAAGATTTTCCAGCGTGCAATCGTTTCCTTTAATTAAAAAAGAATACGAAGTTGAAGTTCCAAGAGTCTTTTTTCCAGATGGATCATTTTCACGAAGCGGTTTCCCCGAATAATCATCAAATGAAATAATGGTTTTCTCTCTGTCCGTTCCTTTTAAAGTAATGAATGTTTTAGCAGTCGGAATCTCTAATTTTTCTATGTACTTTCCTGGCTTTATTGTTATTACAACTCTTTTTTCTGAATTATCTTTGACATTATTCACCGCTTCCTGAATGGTTTTAAAATCTCCAGAACCATCTTGGGCAACGGTTAATACCAATTTATTATCTAGTGTTTGGGCTGATATTGAAAGTGTTATTAGAAATAAAAACAGAATATGTTTCATAGTATTTAATGTTAGGATTTTTAGACAAAGTTTATCTGTAGAGACGCACCGCAGTGCGTCTACGCCATGTATATCAAACATTGTGGCTACGTTACGTTAGACGCACTGCGGTGCGTCTCTACGAAAAAACAGGAATCTATATATAATTTTAATGCGACATCCAAACCGTCATTTCTCCTTTTCCTTTATTTCCCCATGCAAAATACGGAATCAATTTTACTGATACCACAGTTGCATCTTTAGAAGAAAGCGGTTTGTATAAAGTTTTATTCCATGAATTATTAGAATTTAGAACCGCTTCAGCATCAATGCTGACTAAATTTCTATTATTTAATGTAAAACTGTTAGTTGCAAATTTCGAATTCACATTTAAAGACACATCATTTACACTTGTTTTTGCCGGAAGCTGATCAGATTCTAAACAATAAACTAAAGGCCCTCTTTTTACGGCAACCTGATTTTTAACTTCTTCAACCAACGGATTGGCTTCCATTAATTCAACCGGCATTGGGAGATTCAATTCAATCACATCTCCTTTTTTCCATTTTTGATTTAATTTTAAATAAGTACCCGAAACGATCTTATCAGTAATTTTTGAATTATTAATGGAAACCGAAGCGTTCTGACTCCAACCCGGAATTCTTAAAAAGAAATTCTGTAAATCTTTTGGTGTCTTTACAATTTTCAAGGTTATTTTTCCGTCCCAAGGATAATTCGTCTGCTGTTCAATTTCAATTTCTTCTCCGTTTAAAAATTTTGTTTTCAATTGGTTACTTCCGTATAAATTAACATACAAACCTTCTTTCGAAATATTGTAAGCATAATTTCCTATTTCGGCAACCGTTCTGGTTACGTTTGGAGCACAGCAGTTTGATAAAGCTATATATCCTTCACGCTCATTTCCCCAACGCTGTTGAAATGGTAAATCATTAGAAACATTCAGCGGATTATTATACAAGAATTTTTCACCTTCTAAATCCATTCCTGAAAGAACGCTGTTGTATAATGCCAATTCTATAATATCAGCATATTTGGCATCGCCCGTAATTTGAAGCATTCTCCAGTTCCATAAAACGTTTCCAATATTAGCGCAGGTTTCAGTATGTGCCGTTGCATTTGGTAATTGAAAAGGTCTTCCGTAAGCTTGGTGGATTTTCTGCACTACAGTTGGATCATAAGAAGTTCCGTCTGGCGAAACTCCATCATACAAAGAACCACAACCACCTGTAATGTACATTTTACGATACGTTACATCATCCCAAATGGATTCTAGATTATCTAGCAATTTCTTTTCTCCCGTTTCAGCATATAAATCGGCAACTCCGGCGTAAAGATAATTTGCTCTCACGGCGTGTCCCATTGCAGTTGTCTGTTGTCTAAACGGAACTCTGTCCTGATTATCATCGGTTCCGTCATTTGTTGTTCCGCGAATGTCAATTAAATTATTCGCTAATTCCAGATATTTCGGATTTTTAGTCGTTCTGTACATTTCAACAATTCCCATATAATGTGACGGACAAATCGCATTTCGAGCTAATTCTGGTGAAGCTTTTTTGTAAAAATCATACAAAAAATCTGCAACGCCTTTTGCAATATTCAAAAAATTTGTTTTTCGTGTAGCACGATAATGAATGCAGGCTGCAGTCATTAAATGTCCCATGTTGTATTTCTCAAAACCTAATTGTTTTTTTACTTCTTCCGGACCTAAAGTTCCCCATCGTTCGTCAATTAAAACTGGCGTATGAATATAACCGTCTTTGCGCTGTACTTTCGCGAAAAGCGCAATGGCTTTATCCATTTCAGCATCGAGCTTTTTATCTTTTGTTACGGCATAAGTGGCTGCCATTCCTTCAAAAATCTTATAGAAATCACCATCATGAAACGAAGGCCCTTTGAAAGCTCCTTTGCTTAAACCCGCTGCTATTTCGAAGTTTTTATAAGCGTGCGAAATCGAATCGTTATGATACAAATCCCACATATACGGCAGCGTATTTTTGGTTTCTACATCAAATTGTTCTTTCCAAAAACCCTTTGTCCATTTTACATCTTGTAAACCTACACTTTGCAGTTTCGAATACGGGCTTTCTGAATTCGCAACCAAACCTTTATTCTGTGCAAAGATTACGGTTGAAAGAAACAAACTTGAGATGATGATGTTCTTTTTCATTTTGATATAAATTTAATCTGCTTGATCTGCTAAATCTGCGAGAGTTTAAATTTTTCTCGCAGATTTAGCAGATTGCGCCGATTTATTTTTTTCTTTTAATCTATTATAATCTCCTAATCTTAGGCTTTTTTTTCACGCAGATTTAGCAGATTTTAGCAGATTATTTTCTGTATTTTTACTCTTTAAAATCTGCGCAGATCTGCCTAAATCCGCTGAATCTGCGTGAAATCTTTTTACCTAACAAAGAAATTTATGGTTCTGCTCATTGAATCTCCGTCTGCATCTTTTACCGTTAGAACGAAAGAAGCAAATCCTTTTTCAACTGCTGTAAATTCAATTTCTTTTCCTTTTAAAACCACTTTTCCATTTTTAAGATCAGAAAAAGTATAAACAGGTTTATTTTCATAACCTTTGAAATAATCTGCAGCACTTAAAACCTTTTTCTCTCCTGAATTTACAAAATAATGAGGCTGAGCCAGCCAGTCTAAATAATTATCCAATTGTGTAAACCCGTCTTTATCTGCATCCTGATTTGCATCTGAAAAATCTCCAGCTTTTGAATTTTCGTTTAGACCAAAGGCTTTTTCCCACCAGTTTGGTAATCCGTCATGATCTGTATCCCAATCTGTCGGACGAGTTTCTGAGGCAAAATTTGGCCATCCTCCTGCATCTTGTTCATTATCGATCATACCGCCTAAACCACTTTTGCTTCCTTTATAAGTAAAAGTCCCTTTTAAAGTTTCATCTATAATTCGGTTATCATGTTTATCATAAAACGGCTGATTTGCCCCAACATCTGAAAGTACATTTTTATAAGCCGCTTTCGCTGATTGCGTTTCTACATACGAAGGAAAAAATGGTTTGTCGACAAATGTTTCATACTGTACAATTTCTTTATTTGTTATAGTAGATTTTCTTCCTTTCTCCTGAGATTTCTCATCAAAATAACCCGGCATAATATTTCCGTTAAAATAATAACGCTGCATTCCTTTTCCAACACCTTCGTGCTGTGCATTTAACGCCACAAATATCTTAGTTGAAGCTCCCGGTTTGTAATAATTATTTACAAAATTTACCTCGTTTGCACCACCGTCTGTAGTTCTTTGTCCCCAGTTGTAAACCACATTATTAGTAATATCCAGTCTTCCGGTATAATAACCATCTCCGTTTAAACCACCGCCAATACTCCAGTTTCTTCCATAATTATGAGATAATAAATTGTGATGAAAACTACCAATATCACCACCAATTGTAGCCGCAAATCCGTGCATTTTTCCAACCTCATATTTATCATGTCCCGCCACATTTAATGCTTCAGAAATTAAAGTTCTTTGTAAAGAAATATGATGCGCACCACGCGAACTAAAAGATTCATCAATTGTCCAGCTAATCGAACAGTGATCAATAATACTATAATCTGCGCCCGTTAATCCCATTCCGTCATAAGTAGTTCCGCCACCAATTCTAACTTTCAAAAATCGTATAACGCCATCATTTCCAGTAAGTCCCATTGGTGCTCTGCTTATTGTAATTCCTTCGCCCGGAGCTGTTTGTCCGGCAATAGTAATATACGGTTGATTTGCCACTAATCTCGAAGCCAGTTTTATATTTCCCGAAACATTAAAAACAATCGTTCTTGGTCCAATTTCCTGATTTACAGCATCACGCAAACTTCCCGGTCCGTCGTCATTTAAATTGGTTACTTCAATTACTTTTCCGCCGCGTCCTCCCACAGCGTAACGTCCGTAACCTTCAGCTCCCGGAAAAGCTAATTGTGCTGGCTTAAACGACCAAACATTTCCTAGGGTTACTTGACCATTATTATCTACTTCATCCACTCTCCAATAATAGGTTGTACCACTGTATAAATCAGAAACTGAAAAAGATTTATCAGTCAATTTTCCTTTAAATTCTTTTGAAGATTCTGTTGCATTTTCTACAGCATTTTTGTCTTCACCAAAATACAACTTATGAAATGCCACATTTTTTACAGCATCCCATTTTAAAATCAAATTTTTACTTACTTCCACATGTTCGTCTCTGTTTTTTGGTTCCGGAGTACGCGCCTGATTCATCAAGTTTGGCGTATCAATTTCAAAACCATTAATTACAATCTGCTTCACAACATCAGGATTTGAAGTTGGATCAATCTCAAAACGAACGATTACATCTTTGCCATTTTCTGCATTAAAAGTGATATACGCCATTGCTGCATCAATTTTAGCATTCGCTCTCTGGCTTGCATTTACGGTTTGCTCCAATTTTCCGCTTACGTAAATTTTTATAGGAGAAAAAGTTTTTCCGGTAATTACATCAAAAGCGTTATGAAAAGTCAAAAGTGTATGCTTGCCCGTTTTTAATCCGCTGATTTTCATTTCTAAATTTTCAGCCGTAACCAAACCGTCGCTTCCTAATTTATTATAAAACGGAGCGTTCATCCCCACTTTATACCATTTTGAGGTAAAGTTTCCTTTTAGTTTAAATGCTATATTATTAAACGTTTTTTCGGCTTCTTTTTGATCGCTGACAACCCAGGAATCATAACTTACATCATGAACTTCTTCCAATTTTCTTTGAAAAAAATCGAAGTCTACTTTTACAATTTGTTTATCAGTATTTTGAACTGATTGTGCTTGTCCGTTTGCTGTCAAAAGCATAGACAAAACTGCAGCACTTAGTAATTTCTTAATCATTTTATTTGGTAATAGTTAGTTAGTTTAATTTTTTCTTTTTTTCTATTGAAATCCCTAACAGATTTATAATGTCTTTTTTCCTTTGTTCCGGAATTACTTTTAAAACCTTCAATTCTCCATTTAGAAGTTCGGCTTCAATTATAGTATTTTGTTTTGCATGTAATTTGAAATGAACATTCCAATCTTTTGGCCATGCCGGAAAAAGATAAATTTTCCCATCCGTTTCCTGCAAAAGCATTTCCTGCATACCAATCATTCCCGATCCGCCCCAATTATGATCTGGAACCCAGTCAAATCCCGGACCCCAAAATGCAGGGAAACGTCGGTCAGAATTTGCCATTTTTAAAGTGTTATACTTTGCTGCTTGTTCGGTTAAACCCAAACGAGCCGAAAAAATATTATCCTGTTTCCATCCAATATGACTTCTGAATTTTAAAGCATCGGGATCGTATTTCCATGTATTTAAAGCCGTTTCTAAATCTGGCTTTCCAATGCCGTAAATTCCCCACGGATAAACAGAATACAATTGCGGAACCTCAGAATTATTAACTCGTTCCCAAGATTTTGCCGGAACTAATACTTTATGATTTTCGATTTGCCCGAAGTTTAAAGGCGGAATTCTCGTTTGAAAACCTTTTAGGTATTCTAATTCTTCTTTTGATAATTGTTCCGAAGAAAGTTCTAAAAGATTGGCTGTAATTACCTGCAACGCAGAGATCGTACTATTAGAATTATACGCCATTTTATAAGTTTCAGCTCCCGAACCCGGATATAAAATTAATTTTCCATTTCCGTCCAAAGCTTTTCTTCCTCGTTGCTTTGCCAGATATTGGTAATGTTCATCAAAAAATCGAAGACAGCTTATAATAAACGAATTGTATTTTTGAATGTCTTCTCCTGCATATTCTTTCTGTTGTAACATCATTTGACAGAATTCAAATACCGTATCCCACTCGTATTCCAACCACGCATTATATTCCATTCCAGGATCGTAATCTGCAGGACGTTTCCATTCGTATTCGGCAGGATTTGGTAAGCCGAAATTTTCTAATTGTTCTGTAAATGAGGCTCCGTTATGGTTCCAGTAAACTTTACTTCTTAATTCAGCATTTTTTTGAAGACTTAAATAATAATCCAGCTGCGATTTCATCATATCAAAATCACCGCTTTTTACCATCGGGAAATAAACCAAACGCTGGTTTTGAGCCGTCATCGTTCCTCCGCCCCAATTCCTGAAATCAGGTGTGAAATTTAAATCCGGATTAGTAAAAACAGGATCAACTGTAAATAATCCGCCATTGAATTTTGTTGGATATTTTCCATACGTATTACATCCTAACATGTATCGAAACAACTGATAATTCTGCCCAATTTGGTAAACCGAATCTTTCTCAATCGATTGATTTTTTTGAGTAAAAATAAAACTGCGATTCCAGAAATTATTCCACCATTTTTGAGTGTTTTTTTCTGCTTGTTTTGAAGTGTTTTTATTGGAAGAAATCTGATGCTGCAGTCCAGTATTCCAAGTATTTAAATCAGATTGACTGGTATTTAAATAAATTTCTACTGAATGTTTTTTGGATGGTTTTATGCTCGTTAAATTAAAACCTTTAAAATCTGTCGATTGGTATTTTCCTAAATATGTTCCATCGGGTTTTAGGTTATCGCCCGTCATAAATCCGCCGAAAGTCAAATTCGCAATCGGGTTCAGCATTTGTTCTTTAACCGATTCCATTTTCTGTTGTTTAACTGCGACATCAAAAACAGTATTTTCTCTATTTCTGTGGTAGAATTTAATACCGTTATTTTCAAACGAAACAGAATCTTTATAGGTAATAAGTTCTCCCTGAGGTGCCCATTTATAAGAATTAGCATTGTTTTCTTTTCCTTTAGGATAACGATTCTGAAAACGCCAGCTTTCATAAGAAGCCGTCATTTTAAGCGAAGTTTTACTTTCTAAATCTAAATGGATTATCGGTTTAAAAACGTCAACCCAAAGTTTGATTTTAGTATCATTCTGCCCAACTAAAATATAACCATCTTTTAATTTTAATTCCTGATAAAAACCTTCTTTTTCACTAAACGGATTCGGACTTAAAGTTACTTTTACCCGACCTAATTTTAATAGAGTATTATGTTCATCAAAAGTTCCGCTTCGTGAAAAATAAAAATACAAATCGCCATTTTCTACCCAGACATTCATACCAACATCTCCGCCTCCCAAAGGCATAGATTCTGATGAATTGCTGCTCTGCGTATTCCAAACCTGATTATAATTATCGAGCGCAGGAATTTGCGCTTTGATACAAAGCGTTGTGAAGAGAAGTATAAATATTATATTATTTTTCATCGTTTTCTTTCCTGCAAGGTTTCCAAAACCTTGTAGGTATATTTTTTTTAAGTTGACAGTCAATCAGACACCTACAAGGTTTTGAAAACCTTGCAGGAGCTTCCGTATATTACCATTCATCCGTTCTAAACGAAGAAATCGGCAAACCGCCTGCACTAAACAATTCCGCTTTTGCAAAATCTTTCCATAAATAGCGAACAGCAACTGGATTTTTAACTTTATCTGAAGTCAGAACAACTGATTTCCTTCTTACAACCGTTTTTGCGGGATAAAAAACTTTGTCTTCTCCTGATATTTCAAAACCGGTAACTTCCTTATCATACGATGTAATTCCGTTTGCTACGTCATCAAAAGAAACTGTTACTGCGCCGTCTTTTATTTCCATCGATTTGTATTTCGGACTTTCAAATTCAAAACCTTCAATTCCGTACGTTCTTGCCAAAGCCTGAAAGGCCAGTCTATTCCCTCCTTTTTCTTTATCCATTGGATGAATATTATTTTCTTCACCAACATCCATTAAAACAGCCATTCCTGAATTCGGAATTTCCTTTGAAGCTTTCAACTGCGCTTCTCTTATATAAGCCGAATTGTATTTTTCTAAATAATCTTTTGGATGAAAAGAAGCATAATTAAACGGTGCGATCTGAGCATAGTAAAACGGAAAATCGCCTTGTTTCCATAAAGCTCTCCAACTGCTTACCATTTTTTTCATTAAAGCAGTATACTCAGAAGCTCTTTCATAATTTGATTCTCCCTGATACCAAATACAGCCTTTTATTCCATAACCAATTACAGGCGAAAGCATTCCGTTAAATAAAGTCGTCGGAACACGATTTGGATCTTTTGCCAATTCTTCTTTTGTAGTCGGAATTTTAGCACTTGTAAAATCTTTCAGCATTTCCTGATTCATCCATGCTTCCATACTTGAACCTCCGTAAGAAACATGAATCAAACCAACAGGAACATCTAAAACTTGCTGTAAAAGCGAACCAAAATACCAAGCCGTTGCACTAAAATTAGCTGTTGATTTTGGAGAAGCCACTTCCCAATTTCCTTCAAAATCCTGCAAAGGTTCTAAAACTGTAGCACGCGGAATTGTAATTAACCGAATGTTTTTATTGGCTGATCTTACAATAATTTCGTTTCCGTTTTTAACAGGCTGACCCTGAAATCCTTTTAAAGGCATTTCCATATTTGATTGTCCAGAACAAAGCCAGACTTCACCAATTAAAACATTTTTAATGAGAACTTTTTCAGTTCCTTCTGAAACTTCAATTACAAACGGCCCGCCAAATGATGGCGTTTGTAATTCTGTTTTCCATTTACCTGAATTGTTTGCTTTTACTTTGTAGATTTTAGAATTCCATGATGTTTTTATCGCAATATTTGCATTCTTTTCTGCCCAGCCCCAAATTGGTGCGTTTGATTTTTGCTGTAGCATCATATTGTCCGTAAACAATGCTGGTAATTTGATTTTGGCATTAATTTGAAAGCTCGCTAAAATCGTTAATAATGCAATAATTGATTTTTTCATTTCTATATATTTTTTTTGCCACAGATTAAATGGATTAAAAAGGATTATTAATCTGTGGATATTTTTATTTTTCAATTGCCTCTAGCTTTAGCTGGAGGTTATATTATTTTTCAACATCTCAGGCTTTAGCCAAACTAACTATTTGGCTAAAGCCTTTATCTTATTATCTTTTTAAACCTCCAGCTAAAGCTGGAGGCAATTGATTTTTTTCTTTTATTACAGATTAGAAAAATCTTTTTTAATCCATTTAATCTGTGGCAAAAAAATTATTTAATCTTTTCTTTCACAAGCAAAACCGGCCCTAATAATCCTGCTTTCAGCAACGGCTCTCCTTCTAAACGAAATGCAGCATTTGTCCATGTTAATCGTTCTTCTTTTGGAAGTTTTTGGTCGCCCATTAGTCGGTTTGCCCAAGTATTTGTGATTTTTATTTTTATAGTATTTTCTCCTTTTTGTAAAGCTTTTGAAATATCTGTTTTGAAAGGGAAAGTCCAAAGCGTCACACAATCTTTCCCATTGATTTTGATTTCTACAATATTGGCAATTTCACCCAAATCAAGCCAGATTTTATCCGTATCTTTTCCTTTCCAGATAAACTCTTTGCTATAAACTACAGTTCCCGAATAATACTTAATCTGATCATTTTCTGAAGTACTCCAGTCAAAAAGTTTATTTGTTTTTACAATCTCTTTCGGGCCTTTAAAAGCTGGATCAAATTGTAATTCCCACTTTTCATCCAGAACCTGAACTTTCTCAAATTCAACAGATTTTCCCTGAGCTAAAACTTCTTTTGTCTCCTCTTTAAAAACCACAAAACCAGATTCATTTGCATCTAAATTAATAGCGGCAATTGTTCTCCCATTTACTATTTTCCAATTGGCTAAAGCCGAAGTTTTATCAGTTACGGGATTGTACCAAACCGGAATTTTACCAGCTATTCTAAACGAAGCTTCAAATGTCCTTTTTTCTTCTTTTTGATTCGAAATAAAATAAACATCTTCGGTATCAGATTTACGATGTGTCCAGGCAATTGTTTCAGAATCGGCTCTGTTTAAATTTGGAAAATAAACATCTTGAGTAATTCCAATTGAAGCAAAATCATTTTCTAAATAAGGTAATTTTATAAATGTTCCTTTTCCTATTTTCCAAGTTGATGCACTAGAGTTATTCCAAATTTCACCAATTACATTTTGCCATTTTTTAAAATAATCATTCGATTGTAAACCGGGTTGTAAATTTGGTTTTTCATCCACAAAAATCGTTGCACCGTCTTTTACTAACTGCAAGATTTTTTCGGCGGAAGCCAAAGAAAGCAGCTTATTTGGTGCCATTTTGTGACTTCCCGGAAACAGTAAAGCTCCGTATTCAATTCCGCCTCCAAAAGAGATTTTTCCGTTCTCTACTTTTGCGCGGTTTATCAAAACATCTGAATTGAATGAATCGTACTGATAACCATTCATGGCATTAATCCATTGCGATAAATCGGTTGAATTTTTAGAAAAACTTACTTCTTTCGGCATTTTAGTACTCGGCTGACCTTCATTTTTCAAACGAATTGCTTCACTTTCAATTCTTTCCTTTCCAAAAACATTCGGAATAAAAGGCACTAAACGATCCGGAAGCATGGAACGAGAAGGCAAATCTTCGCCAATAAAGACAGCTAAATCAATCACTGGTTTTCCTTTTTGCAACTGAAACTGCACTCTTTGGCAATATTCAAACCAGGCTTTTCCGGGTTCCCACCAAGTCTGGTCTCTTTGAAAATAGCTTCCAATTCCGTCTAAAGTCATTCCGGGTTTTCTGTCCAGCCACGGATTATGTACAAAAACGTGGTAGAAAAAACGGTTAATTCCGAGAGCATAATTTCTGTCGGCAACCACTTTTAAATTTCCCGGATGTTCGTCCCAATCCATTTTTAAAGCTGTAAAAGCTTCTGCCTGAATGATATCTTTTCCATAAATATGTCCGCCCGAAATAGCATCTAACATATCATTTGGTTTGTCGTGCGTTGGGCTTTTCAGCCAAAATTCACCACTTGGATAATCAATATATTTAAAATGCAAAAGTCCATCGCTCATCATCGTTGGCGCGACATTTTCTGAACTGAATTTTACATTGGCATCATCCGCAATTTGTCGTAAAGTTCCAAAGAAATTTTCAGCAACTAATTCTGAAATGGTTTTTCGAACATCAAATAAAACCTTCTCCGAAGTTTGAATATCTTTTACAGGAATTCCCGCCATAACAGGCATGTAATCTACAATATCATAGCCTCTACGGGTTTTAAATTCGGTTCTAAAAACAGGCGACCAGTTTTGGCTTCCGCATTCCCAACTATCCATGTGAAGGATTTTAACCACTTTTGAAGCTAATTCAGGGCCTGCAACTCGAAGCATTTCGCCAAACCAATGATCCAGCTGAAAACGAATGGCTTCAGCATTAAATTTGTCAACTTCCAAGCCTCTTCCCGCTCCTGCTGTTGCATTTTCATGTCCTGTTGAAGTATGTCCGAAACGGATAATTCTCCAATTTCCTTTTGCAGAAGCTTTCCAATTTAAAACACCGTTTGTATCAATAAACTTCGAAATATTGATCATTTTTGATGGATCGATACAATCTGAAGCATTAATTTCTTTTTCGGTTGTCTGCGGACTCAATCGCCAAATAGCTCCCGATTTTCCTTGGTAATTGTCAATTAAAGGTTCATTTGACAAATAGATTTTTGACACTTTTAAGCCTTGATTCCATTTTGCAGGATCTAAATCTTCTGCACCTGGTTCTGTTCCTTCGGGATCGTACACGAATCTAAAATATTTGGCTTTTGTGGGAACAATGCTGTGTGTGTAAAATGCATCAACATCCTGCCAGCCGTGACGTGGTGTTGTTAATCTTCCTAAACTTCTGAAGTTTTTTCCATCATCGCTAACTTCAATTAGTAAACGATGTGCCTGATAATTATTTCCTTTGGTTTCAATTTGAATGGATTTGCATAAAAAAGGTTCATCAAATTCATACTGAATCCAACCCTTTTTTGGCATTCTAAATAATCCGTCTTTATCTGATGAACTTAAAATAGTCGCATCAGATTCGGGATTGGTTGATGTTATTTTTGGACGTTTTTTATCCGAAGTAATAAAACTTTCTTTTACCGGAATAGCAAAAGTTGCAATATCTTGATAATAGTCTTTGTAATGATTTGGAACGGCTAATTTTAGATTTTTAAAGTTGTTTCCGCTAACAATAGTATCTTTCCAAACTACCTTTTGCATTGACATTTCGGGCGTTATCCAAGGGCCTCCGGCAACGGCAAAACCATCGGCAGGATGAAATCCAATTTTTACTCCAACCCGATCGGCTTCTGTTAAAGCCCAATGCACTAAATCCCAGAATTCTTTGCTTAACTGCAAAACAGGCGGATCAATCAAAGGCGGATTTGCTGGTCCTTTAATCGTCATTAAATACGCACCTTCAATACCTGCCCTTTTCATCGCTTCTAAATCGGCTGTGATGCCTTCTTTAGAATACGCGCTTTGCATCCAATACCAATACGTCCACGGTTTTGAGGATTCTTTGGTAGGCTGAAAAAAGGTGTTTTCTTTTTTATAGATTTCCTGTGCGGAGACGAAGCTTGCAAAAAGGAGGATAAAAAAGAGGTGTTTTTTTTGAAACATTGTTAATTATTTTTTGATAATCTGCTTTATCTGCTAAATCAGCGGGAAAAATTTACTCTCGCAGATTTGGCTGATTTGGCAGATTATTTTTATTTTTTTTGTCATTTCGTGTTTTTTGTCATTTCGACGTAAGGAGAAATTGCACTAGAAACTCCGCAAACTAAATCTCAATCTTTGTCGATATACGCGTGTGATTTCTCGTTCCTCGAAATGACAAACTGTACCTTTTAATTTTTAATTGTCAATTATTAATACTTAAATTTCTTCAAACTACTTTCCAACTGATTTTTTGAACCGCTGAAAGGAGTCAAATAAAAACTGTACTCGTAATCTCCAGACTTAATCTGATATTGTTCTAATGGCTGTGCAACAATCGTCCAACTATCATTTCCTCCCACTCCCATTTGGATTAAATCGATGTTTACAGTTAAAAATCCTGGATCTTTCAAATCGTACGTATGTCCCGCTGAACTTAGATTTTCTTGTGTGTACGGCCATGCGCTCATGCTTAAAAGTTTAGAATCGTTTACTACTAAAAATCCTTTGTTTTTCTGTGGAGTACTTAATGCCATCCATCTCACATCACATCGGTTTCCGTTTTCTTGCGGTTTTGGATAATGTTCGATAAAATCATTTATTGGAAGCGAATATTTCCCAACAAACGAACCAAAACTTCTGTCGCTGTAATTTTCCAGTTCCCCTTTTCCGTACCAAGAAATTTGGTCGAATTTTCTCTGAACTCCCATCTGCATTCCGATTTTTGGAATGTTTGGCAGTTTGTTTGACGATTTTAAACTGTAATCTACTTTTATTAATCCGTTTGGTAAAATATTATAGACCACTTTTACGCTCGCACTATCTTTTATAACTTCATAATCGCTTGTTATTTTGATTTCAGAAGCCGATTTATCAATTGAAATGTTAACCAATTTTGGTTTTGCTTTGTACCATTGTCTCAACAGCTTTTGCGATTTCCAACCACGTTTATCATTGTCTGTAAGCGGTCTTACGAAGTTTGGCAATAGCGGTGCAAAAACCTGTTCTTCTCCATTAAAAATATACGAACTCAAAGCTCCGTTTATTTTCCCAATTGTAATATCAAAAGTTTTCCCTTTTATTTTGAAATCTGAATCTGATTCAGAAACGTTTAAATTTTCTTTCTTAGATTCTGGAGAAATCACTTCTTTCTTTTTCAATACAAACTGATCTTCCGCGACAGCGTAACCTTTTGAAGCCCACAATTCATCCTTTGAAAGCTGGAATTCTATATTTAAAATATATTCAGCATCAGCTTTAATTTTTGGAAGATAAGAGCTTATATCTAAAATTGTTGATTGCCCGGCTTCTACTTTTAATGGTTTTAAAATCTGAGTTTTAATTACGTTTCCATTTTCTAACACTTTTAAAACCGGAATATAATCTTCTAATGATTTAACAGCCTGACGGTTTTTGATTTCCAATTGATTTCCGTTTAAAGTTGAAATCGCTGGCTGATACACCCATTTGTTTTCAAAAATAGAACCTTTTGGTTTTCCGTTAGAATCTACAATTCCTTTTGTATTGAAATTTCCATCATGGTATTTTTCGCCAAAATCTCCTCCGTGAGCAAAATAATTCTGACCTGATCTTGAATCAAATTTTACGATTCCCTGATCTTTGAATTCCCAAATACAGCCTCCGATAACTCTAGGAAGCGAACGGAATTCATCCCACAATTCTTTTAAATTTCCAACTGAATTTCCCATCGCATGTGAATATTCAACGAAAATAATTGGTCTAGTATCTTTCTTTTGATCGACTAAAAATTTCGGAGTGAAAACACCCGGATAAAAACGGCTGACCATATCAACATACGAATCATCCTGCGGATTTTCGAAACGGTATGCGTGATCGATTGTTTTTGGATATCTTGGATCAAGCGGATCGATATATCCGTCTAATTTTGCATTTCCCTGCGCTGGTTCATAATGTACGGGACGCGTAATGTCGAAATCGTGAACCCAGCCTGACATTGCCGAATGATTTGGCCCTTTTCCTCCTTCGTTTCCTAAACTCCACATTACAACCGATGGATGGTTTTTATCTCTTTCGACCATTCGAATCATTCGTTCCATATAAGCATTTGTCCAAAGCGGATCGTTGCTTAATTTTCCGCCAATTCCGTGAGTTTCTTGATTCGCTTCATCCATTACCATGATTCCGTATTGATCGCATAATTCGTAGAAATACGGATCGTTTGGATAATGGCTCGTACGTATAAAGTTGAAATTGAACTTTTTAATCGTGGTAATATCTTGTTTGATATCTGCTCTCGTAACCGCTTTTCCTCTTGTTGGATGATGGTCGTGACGGTTTACGCCATATACATAGGTTTCTTTTCCGTTAATGAGCATTTTTCCATTTTCTTTCGAAAATTCAATTGAACGGAAACCAACTTTACAACTTTTGGCTTCGGTAACATTTCCGTTTTTATCTTTTATGGAAATGACCATTGTGTATAAATTCGGTTCTTCTGAACTCCATTTCTTTGGATTTTTAATGGTTTCTTGAAAGAATCCGAAACGTACATTATCCAGACGAGGATAACTTTCGTTGATCAAATCAATCACAGGTCTTTGAAGCGGTTCTTTGAACATTGCCGTATTATTACCATCATACAATTGAACATTCATCGTGTAATCTTTTATTTTTTCTCCTGTTAAATTCTCCACTTTCGGACGCAGTTTAAAAATCGCATCTGTGTATTGTTTATCTAATTTGGTTTGAACAAAGAAATCCTGAATACGCAGTTTTGGCTCGGCCATAATGAAAACCTCACGCTGGATTCCACTCATGCGCCAGTGATCCTGATCTTCTAAATAAGAACCATCTGTCCAACGGATTACACGAACTGAAACTACATTTTCTCCTGCTTTCAAGTAAGGCGTAATATCAAATTCTGATGGCAGAAAACTGTCTTCGCCATAACCTAAAAATTCTCCATTTAACCAAACCTCAAAACCTGAACTTACAGCTCCGAAATGTAAAGTAACGGTCATATCTTTCCAGTTTTCTGGAACCGTAAAACTTCTTTGGTAAGAACCAACTCCGTTATAATCTTTAGGAATATAAGGTGGATTTATGGGTCTAAACGGATAAACGGCACTTTTGTAAATTGGATTATCGTATCCTTTCATTTCCCAATTTGAAGGCACTTCGATTTTATCCCAGCCTGAAACGGTATTTTTATAAAAATCTTTTGATGCTTCTTTTAAATTTACGGCATATTTAAAATCCCAATCGCCGTTTAGCATCTGGATTCGGCTTTTGGTTCTATCACCTTTTAAAGCGTCTTCAACACTTGCATATGAATAAGCAGTCACTCTTGATGGCTGTCTGTTGATGCTTGTAACCGTTGGATCTTCCCACGGAGCGAATTCGTATTTTTTATGTAATTCTGGAATTCCCGCAGGTTCTCCTGTTACGGATTGGGCATGCGTGTAAGTTGTGAATACTAAAATGTAAAATGCATACGTCACAAATCGAAGACTGAAAAATGGATTTTTGTATTTTGATTTTGGCGTAAACATTGGTTTTATATTATTGTTCATTATATTTTCTAATTGTGTAGTCCCTACGGGACAAAATTTGTTTTTCGGTAATCATTTTTCTACCAATATTTAACTCCTATCGGAGTATCTCGTAGAGATTAATATTGTTGATTTCCAGACGATATTAAATCAGCATTACAATATTAAACTCTATTGGAATATCTCATAGAGATTAGATATCGGTAACCAAAAATCAGACCTGTAAAAATGTCCCGTAGGGACTATATCTATATTTTTACTTCTTTACTTTTTTTTCAGGAGGTGCCACAAAATTCAATTTGCTTTTCCCTAAATCTTTAGACGTTGCAATTGCAATTCCTCTTTGTTCGGCTTTGTTTACAGCACAGTAAAAATGATATACTACACCATCATGTTTTACTACAAAAGATTTATGGGCAAACATATCATCGTAAGGTTCAGATGATTTGATTAAATCGTCGCCTTTCCAGTCGGTCCAGTTTACTAAATCATTTGAAACTGCAAAACGGTTAAATGCGCCTTGATTCCAACCCGTCCAGAAAGCTCCAAAATAGAACATTACCCAAGTATCATTAATTCGCTGAATATAAGCATCTCCCGAAATTCCTTTATGATGGTTGATTAAAGGTTTATTGCCATAACGCTTCCATGTTTTCATATCGTTTGATACTGCCATAGCAATACGCTCAGCGCCTTTAGCCGGATTTAAACTATCGCCACGGGCATTGTAATACATGATAAAATTGTGTCCTGTAACTTTGTCTTTATCACGAATAACACTGTTTTTGTACATCGTGCTATTATCCCACCATCTGGCGTCTTTGTCTTTTGGAGTTAAAACTGGATTTTCTAATCTTTGAAATTCGTGCGGTTTTGTCGGTGCTTCTTTGGTATACGCCATTCCGATTGATAAAACTCCAGCTTCGTAACCTTTACTGTCTCCGCCAAAATAACTCATCCAGTATTTGTCATCGTATTTTTCCCATTCGTAGCTTCCGCCCCAAGTTGGATCTTGCAACGAAATATATCCTGCTTTTTGGTTGACGTCCCAGTGTTTTTCATTTTCTGAAAATGACATTACTTTTCCCAGATATTTCCAGTCTAAAAGATTGTCACTTTCTGCTAACCACGTTTCATAACCTCTTCCGTCATAAATTAAATACGTCATATACCATTTTCCGTCTTTCCTAAATACACTAGGACAATCCATTTTATATGAGTTGTCTGTGGGAACCATCACCAAACCGTATTTATAAGGCGTCTTGATTTCTTCGTAAATCTCCTGCATTACGTTGTCGGTAATTCCTCTTTTCTTGTATTTGATTGCACAGCTGGTTATGGCTAGTGCCGAAATGGCTAGGATTAGATATTTAATTTTCATTTTGGTTATGTTTGGTTTGCCACGAAGGCACTAAGGCTCTAAGTTTTTTTGTTTTGTTTGCGAACAATTTAATCTCGCAAAGTCGCAGAGTCGCAAAGTTTCTATATTCTATATTCTATACTCTATTTTCTATATTCTAAAATCTTGCTTCTTGCATCTTTCTTCTTCCGACTCTCTTTTATTTCTTCAATTCTTTTAAACGAGAATCCATTACATCTTTATTCAATTTTACTTTTACCATTCCTGTTGGATGAAATCTTCTCTTCAAATCGATTGCATTGTATACGATTGTGTAAACATCATTTCCTTCTGGGATTAAACACAAAGGTGTTCTCATAATATCCCACCATTTATCGACTTTAGTTTCTATTGGAAGATAATGTGCTTCTGCCCAATTAACGCCGTTTACTGATAATGAATACGCAATCATATTTGGTAAATGATGTCCCCAGCCGTCTGGACCTCCGTCGAAAATAGCAATGTACATTCCGTTTGGCAATTGACTTACAATTGGATTTTCAACAAAAAGTGGATGCATGGTTTTAATTGGTTCCAAACCTTTATTCATTCTCAACCAAGGGCCTTCTAAACTTTTGGATTCAGCTAAAGCCACAAACCAGCCTTTTCCTGATTTCTTCGGATAATCTGCCCAAGAATTAAACGGATATGCACCGCTATAAAATCCGAAATATTTATCTCCTACTTGATACGGAAAAAACGAAGCAACACCCTGACGTCCTTCCCAAGGCTGAGAATCCAATCCTGGTTCCATAATAATTCCCATATCTTTATACGGCCCACCAATTCCGTTGATTCCTTCAACCGTTGATTCACAACGCCAAATTCTTCCGAAAGAGTGATTCGGTTCTATTTCTTTACTTACGGTATAAGCCAAATAATAGCCGTACCATTTGTTTGCTTTTTCATTAAAAATTGGCATATAAGACCAAATAGCTGCACGACGATCATTCATCGGATTATCGTCTTCGGTTACTGCGTAAGTTCCGCTGGCTTGATAGATTGTAGATTCTCTTTTCCAATGAATTGCATCTTTACTTGTCCAATGTCCGATTCTTGTTTTTACACGATCGTAATAGTAATCAACACCTTTTTCTCCAGCTCTTTCGGTTGGAAACATATGATAGGTATCGCCGACTTTTACTACTCGTCCGCCTTCAAAACCACCTTGAATGCCTTCTGTTCCTGACATTCCTTCATCAATAACAGGTTTGTTTTCTCCACCGATAATTTCGAAAAGTGGTTTTTCATCTGAAAATCCTTCAACGATAAAGGTTGGGTTCCAAAGTTTTCCGTCTGGAAAATTGGCATTTCTTGGTTCTAGCTTTTCAGAAGCTTTTACAACTCCTAAAACAGCAAATAATCCTTTTCCAAGATTTAATGTTTGTGTTCCTTTTGAAAAAGAAACCGCATATACATTTAATGGAGGTAAACCTGTAATCGTCAATCCGTTTTCTAAAATTAATTTGGCATTTTGAAGTTTATCTGCCTGAAGATATTCCGCATTTTTATCCTGAAAAACACCAATTAAAACATGAACTGGCTCTTTAAACTTTAATTGTAATGGAGAATTTGTTCCATTTTTATATTTATCTAAAGGAAGTTCAATCCCAGTCAAACCTTGCAATTCTGGAGCTAAACGAACAATATTTTGTTTGCTTCCTGAGAAAACATGAGCATATTGGGTGGTTTTGAATGTTTTGTAATTGGATTTTACGATTTCAAATGATGCTGGTTTCCATGCCGTTTGTGCTGTGGCTTGGATGCAGGTTACAAACAGCATTAGGAAAGCGGTTTTTAATTTGAAGTTGTGTATTTTATTTTTTGAAAACATTGTTTTTTTATTTTTATTGACTCTGAATTTCTTCAATCTTGTCATTTCGAGGAACGAGAAATCTTCGCGAGAAACTCTACAAAGATTGGCGACATTCGGTGCGGAGCTACTTACGAAGATTTCTCCTTACGTCGAAATGACAAACTGTACGTGATAATCTTTGTGGTTACGAGTGGGATTTGCTTCGCCTATTCGCTATCGCTCGGGTCTCCTTCGTCGGAATGACAAACTAGACGTTATAAACTAGCGGCTAATTACTAATCACTCATAACTCACAAAGCCTTATAACTCACTTTATACTCCACATTCGGTTTTACAATCAATTGATATTTATTCTTTGCTAATTCTGTAATCGTTCCCGAACTTGTTTTTGGTTTAGATGAACTTTCAAAAATCAATTTTCCTTCTCCTTCGCCTGCTTTTACTTTGATTTCTTTGGTACTGCAATACACAGCAACTTCTCCGTTTGGTGTTGGTACTTTTCCTTCCATCCATTTTAAACCGCCAAGATTTGGTTTGATTTCATATTGGGAATAACCGGGAGCTGTTGGTTTTACACCTAAATAATATTTTCCTAATAAGTAAATCGGACTTGCTCCCCAAGCGTGACAAAGACTTTTCCCATAAGGGCGACCATACATCGCTAAATGCTCTGTTCCTTTTTTATTTGGATTGTATTCTTCCCAGAAAGATGTTGCACCTTCATTCAGCATTCCGCCCCAATAATCTTTCATTTCTTTTAAAACGTAATCTTGTTCGCCCATCGCGCACAACGCTTCCAACTCATAAAAACGCATGTACGGCGTTGTGATTTGAAGTACATCTTTATTTAGTAGTACTTTATTTTTTACGCTTTGTTTTTGTTCTTCAGTAAAATAATTAAAGAAAATACCAAACATATTAGCATATCTGGTTACAATATTTTGCATTTTACCCTCTATACGCTGGTGCTTCATGACATTTTCTATTTTATCCCAAAATACATCAAATAGCTTTGTTTTTAAGTCAGCAGCTAATTTTTGATATTGTTTTTGGTCTTCACTTTTGCCAGCAATTTCTGCACTAACAGCCATGGCTTCTAAACTTCTTGCTAAAAGCATTTGCTCAAAACTAACTTCGCCTGTTTTTGGTAATCCATCTGCCCAATCAATAAAAACCCAATCGCCTTCTAATGGTTCCAAAAATCCGTTTTTGTTTCTTCTTTCTAAACAGAAATCCATAAGCGATTTCATTCTTGGATAAAAAGTTTTGATGAATTTCGTGTCGCCTGTATGTAAATAGTAATCGTAAACACCTACAAACCAATAGAGTGAATAATCCATTATGATATTGACGTGAGCCGTTACAGGATCTTTTCCGCGAAGCGCTAACAACGTTCGTTCTACAGAAGCCAAATCAAAGAATAAATAATAATTCATTAAATAACTTTGATAAGCGTCGCCCGACCAAACCCAGCGGTCACGTTTAATTCCGTCTATAAAAAATTCACGAGAGGTTAAATGCATCGTATAAGCCGACACATCCCAAATTTTATTCAATTGTTCATCCGAAGATTTAAATGCACCACGATAGTCTAATGGCAAATATTCATACAACATCGAAATAGAATCGTATTTGACACCTGCATCTGCTTGCACTTGAACATAACGGAATGCTTTCGAGCCATCATGTGTATAAGTTTGAGGCTGATTTCCATCAAAAGATAAATGATCTAAAGTTTCGCATTTGGCAGAATCCAGTGCTTCTTCACGAGATTCTCCATAGTAAAGTGCTACTTTACCTTTTCCTTTTAAACCATGAATTTTAATGTAACCGAAAGTTTCTTTGCCAAAATCTACTAACTGACCTGCACCTATTTTTTCTGTTTTCTTAGCATTCAAAGGTTTAGTTGTAAGTTTAAATCCAGAAGGTTTATTTTCTGGTGAATTAAAATTCCAAGAACCAACAGGAACCCACGGTGTACCAGATTGTTGTGCTTTTCCAGTTTCATCAATCCAAAGTTTATCTTCGTTGGTTACTTTCCAAGACGCATCAGATTTAACATAATTACCAGCAATATAAATAGCCGGCAATACTTCCTGATTGTAAACTTTAAAAGAAATTTTGTGTTTTCCAGCAGGAACTGTAATCGATTTTGGCTGTCCGTAAATTTGAACGCCGTCAAGAAGTAATTGAAAAGGTCCTTCTGAGAAGATTTTCACTTCATCTGGCTTTGGAATATCTACTTCTGTCTGAAAAGTGACCAAGGCATAAGGACTGTAGTATTGCCAAAGTGGCGGAAATACTGCTTCACGTTCTGTACGTCTTACCTGCATTTTATTGCTTAACCAAACTTCAAAATCCCCTGGATACCAGATCCATGTCGCTTCTTTTGGTTTTTCCTGTGCTGATGACAGCGAACAAGAAAAAAGAGCAACAAAAAGAAGTAAAATTTTAAAAATGGAAAAGCGGTTTAGCATAGTAAGTTTATTTTGGGACTAAAGATAAGTGTTATCTTTACATTTCACAACCTGCACTATCCTGCTATTTCATAAAAAATAATACTTATTGATAATTTTTTAAGGTAAAAATTATGAGGTATCACTTTTTTAGTACTAAAAAAAATGATGTTATAATTTTATGGGACACTGATGAGACGGATTCTAATTATTTTAGTGTTTTTTGTCATTTCGACGAAGTAGAAATCTCAACAAGAAGCTCGACAAAGATTGAACATTCGTTGCGGAGTTACTTGCGAAGATTTCTCCTTCGTCGAAATGACAATGATTGTGGTTATTTTTGTGTAAATTATAATCTAAGCAATCATCCTTTCAGATTCATTTTCATCTTCTAAAATATAGTTAGAAGGCGTTTTACCCAAATGTTTCTTAAACATATAAATAAAGGCACTTGTAGTTTCGTAACCTAAATTAAAGGCAATTTCTTTAATAGATTGCTTTTCACCTAAACGTTTTATGGCTTCTAACAACTTTAATCTGGTACGCCAGTCGCTGAAATTCATTCCCAGTTCTTTAATAAACAAGCGAGACAAAGTTCTGGTGCTCATAAAAGAAAGTTCGGCGTAATATTCTATTGTGTTTTTGCTTGAAACATCATTCATTAAAAGTTCAACAACTTTTTGAAGTCTTTCGTGATTGGTTGTTGGGAGAAAAGTTGCACTTGGCTCAATTAAAGCTAATTCGTCTAAAAAAACGTCACTAATTCTTTTTTGCGATGGCGTAAGATTTCCTTCAACTCCAAAAGAAATAATTTTAAAAACCAACTGCTTTAAAAACATCGGAATATCAAAGGAAAAACTATTTGTCGGCAATCCTTCAATTGCCGATGGATCGATAAAAACGCTGTAGTAATTAACGTCTTTCTGAAAAGTAACCTGATGTTCTACTCCGCCCGGAAGCCACAAGCCCTGCAACGGATTTACAACCCAAATATGATTGCCCACGACAACATTCATTACACCACGTGTCGCATAAATAAGTTGTCCACGTGGATGTGAGTGCGAAATACACATTTCATTGGTTACCATTTCGGTGTAGCCAATAACAGGAATCGATGGATCAACTCTGTATCCATGTTCCTGCGCCATTCGATATGTCCGAATCTGGTTATTCATTGTCCAAATATAGCAATTCTGACATTAGTATTCTTTTAATCTTTGCAAAAAATAATACAGCTGTTGTTTTTTAACCTAATTTAAAAATCAAAAAATATCTCATGGAAACTATTAAAGCAAATCCTGACATAGTAAAAAAAACCACTTATTCGATCTTATTCATCATCAGTTTTTCTCATTTAATTAATGATCTTTTACAGGCTGTTGTTCCTTCAATTTATCCGCTTTTAAAAGAAAATTTCAGTTTAAGTTTTACTCAAATTGGTATTATTACTTTGACTTACCAAATGGTTGCCTCTATTTTACAGCCGTTTGTGGGAATGTATACCGATAAAAATTCAAGACCGTATTCGTTAATTGTCGGAATGTGTTTTACAATGATTGGATTATTTTTGGTTTCTATTTCGACCAACTTTACCTTTTTGCTGCTTTCGGTAAGTTTAATCGGAATTGGATCTTCTATTTTCCACCCAGAATCTTCTCGTGTAGCCCATTTAGCTTCAGGCGGAAAAAAAGGTTTAGCGCAGTCTATCTTTCAATTAGGAGGAAATGCAGGAAGCGCTATTGGTCCTTTATTGGCAGCGTTTATCATTATTCCACACGGACAGAGTTTTGTCGCTTGGTTCTGCATTATTGCTTTAGTCGGCATTTTTGCATTGTATAAAATTGCCATTTGGTACACCGCACATTTGTCCGAGAGAAATGCTAATAAATCGGCATATAAAGTTGAAACGCATCATTTATCAAAAAATAAAGCTACTGTTTCGTTAGTTGTTTTATTGATTCTGATTTTCTCTAAGTTTTTCTATATGAGCAGTATCACAAGCTATTACACTTTCTTTTTGATTGACAAATTCCATATTTCAATTCAGCAGTCGCAAGTCTATCTGTTCTTGTTTTCAGGCGCTGTTGCAGCTGGAACTTTAATTGGAGGGCCAATTGGCGATCGATACGGCAGAAAATATGTAATCTGGGTTTCAATTCTTGGCGTTGCTCCTTTTACTTTGTTACTTCCTTACGTTTCTTTATTCTGGGTTGGAACTTTATCTGTAATTATCGGATTGATTCTTTCTTCTGCATTCTCAGCAATTCTAGTTTATGCAACTGAATTAATGCCCGGAAAAGTCGGACTTGTTGCGGGTCTTTTCTTCGGATTTGCTTTCGGAATGGGCGGTTTAGGTTCTGCTATTTTAGGAAAAATTGCCGATGCTACAAGTATTGAATATGTATTTAAGATTTGTGCGTTTCTGCCTTTAATTGGTGTTATTACTGGGTTCTTGCCTAATTTGGAGAAGAAAAAGAAGCTTGAGTGATTTTTTTATGCCACAAAGTCGCTAAGACGCAAAGTTTTTATTAAAAAAATAAGATTTAATTGCGTCCCGATAAATCGGGATGAGAAAAAATATAAAGCTCAAAAGGCTTTAGCCAAAATATCTACAATTTGGCTAAAGCCTTTTTCTATTCTTTTTAAATATACCTCCAGTTAAAACTGGAGGCAACTTATAAAATAGCTTCGCATTATTATTTATAATCTTTTTCAAAACATAGCCCGTGGTTTCAACCACGAAAACGTATTTTGATAAACAGAATGTTATACATTGCGTCCCCGTGGTTGAAACCACGGGTTATGTTTAAATAGATGATTTTTATTTCGTTTCAATTTCATTATTGGTTGTAATAATGATTTTATTTTGCTGATGTTCAATCGTTACGAAATTCCCGTAATTAAAACCAATTTTCTGAAGCCATTTTCCGCAAAGACGAATTTCTGGAAATATAACGTATCGATGATATGATCTTGCAATATGTTTTGGCTGTATTTTTAATCGTCTTTTCGCTGATTGTTTCATTTTATTTTTTCTTTCATTGAAACAAAAATAGTGAAAATTATACTACAAATAATATTTTTAAGACAATAAATTATTGTTTTAGGGCAATTTTAAGTATTTCAAGTATACTTTTTATTATATTTAAATTATAAGATATTTGCATGAAATGTCAATAAATCAACATTGTGTCGAAACTTAAGTTAAATAGAATAAAAGTTGTTTTGGTTGAAAACAATCGAACTAGTAAGGAATTAGCTAATCATTTAGGTAAAACTGTATCAACTGTTTCTCGTTGGTGTACAAATGAAGCTCAGCCTTCTATTGAAACACTTTATGAGGTTTCTAAATATTTGAAGGTTGATATTCGGGAGTTGTTGGTTTCTACAAAATAAAAACGCGTTTATATCTAAACGCGTTTTCTGATAACTTATATCTAAATCAATTTAATTTTCTACCAAAGATTAAAGTTGTAATTTTTTTAATTCTTTTTTTAACTTATCTCTTACCGTCTTAACTTCAATTTTATCAATTATTGTTTCGGTTATATCTAAAAGAATTTTAAAATCAGAATCTAGAAAGTTAGGGGCATTAAGTTTATGAATCATATCATTTCTTAATAATCGTAGCCTTGATAATTCATCATACTCAAAACTATTAAGGACATTATTTTCATATAACAATTTAAATTTAACAAGAGGAATTACTATATTCTTACTTTCATTCCCATTGTTTACAAAATGATCTGACGCTTCATTCAATAATTTCCAGCAATTAATGAAACTTTCAAAATTAGTCGCTTTTGAACTAGATAAATTTAAATCTTTAATATAATTTTTTATCGACTTTTCATCTATATTTTTATTATTGCTTATGTAAATATCAAATAGTTGATTTGCAATAGTATCATCTTTATTATCTAAATTTATAAGTGATAAATATTCATTTAATAAATTGATGTCCAAATCCTTATTAGACTTCATTAAATTATTAATAAAATTAGTATTTCCCAATCTTATTTTATCATTGTCCTTAAATCTGGTATAGATATAGTTTGTCAGTTCATATTTATCATCAACTTTATTGGATTTTCGTGTTCTTTCTGCCATTGCAGATTGAAGTCTTTCCAAAGCAATTTCACCTGATAAGACTAATCCATTTATTTCGTCTAAAATTGCTAGTTCTTCTTTAGACAAATCCCCTGAATATGGTTTATAAACTAAATCATGCTCAACTTCCGACCATGCATGCATTAAAACTGATGCAACTTGGATTTCAGTAGTTGAATCCATATATCGATTAGTTAAAACGGAATTTTCTTTTAAATTCACTCTATAATGAGTTGCCCAGTATCCTGAAAATCTTTTTTCATGCTTTGGTTTATGAGTTTCATTAGGAAATATTTTTTTTACTTTTACGTCAAATATATCATTAATTATTTCATCTAATAATTCTCTCTCAGAAGGAAAATATAATGACACTCTTACGCCTGATAAATCGACGATATCATTATATATCTCTTGGATATTTTTATATTTTTTTGATTCATTTCTTTTAACTAACTTATCAAATAATCTGTCAGGTTTCTTAGCTCTAAATGATACTATTGCCTTAATTCCTCTATTAGACAACTGATCTTCAATTTTCGTTGCAATTATTTGCGATAACTTTTGGTAATAATCATATTCCTTGTTATACTGCTTAATAAATTCTTCAATAATATTCATTAACTGCTTTTTATAGAAATTGGTGACAACAAACTTATAAATTATAAAATTTTGATTTACCAAAAAGTTACATAAACAAACCTACTATTTATTCTCCTTAAATTCATACGTATTTACACGCGTTTTCACTATTCTTTATTTGATAAAAATAAAAAACGCTTTCTAGTAAGAAAGCGCTTTTTATAAAATTTTTAAATATTCAATTCCCATTAAAAACCAAATACAAAACCAAAATCATCAACCCCAACAAACCAAATAAAAGCTTTACCTTCTTGCTAGTTTTAGGAATATCCCTTTCATCTGAAACATTAACTTCAGGATTTTTATCGGTTAAAGAAATAATCACTGCTGTAATTAAAAGCACAGCAAAAATGTAAAAGGAAATCAATAAAAAGTGAGGCCAAGCTGGATATTTATCCGCAGGAAAAATCCATAGATATAAAACCCCAACAAACAAACTAAAGGCCGAGCCCCAAGAAAGCGTTGCATTTACTGCTTTTTTGGTGGTGCGCTTCCAGAAAACACTCAAAAGGAAAACAACAGACAACGAAGGCGCCAGGAAACCCAAAACCGCCTGAAAAATGTTGAATAAATTCTGTCCTTTGATATTGTCAATCGCAACGGCAATCAAAATCGCAAACACACATCCAGCAGCAATTGTTAAACGGCCAATTTTAATTTGATCTTGAATCGTCGCTGTTGGGTTGATTTTCTTTACATAAATATCATTCGTAAAAACGGTGCTTAAAGCGTTTAACGAAGAACCAATTGTTCCCACCAAAACCGCGATCATCACGCAGATTACCAAACCGTTCATTCCGCTTGGGAAAAGGTTCGTAACCATGGTCATATAAGCCAAATCAGAATTACTTCCTAATTCTGGATATAACGCATAACACAAAATTCCGGGAAGAATAAACAACGGCAAAGCCATAACTTTTAACCATCCAATAAAGTTTACGCCTAATTGTCCCTGTTCCAGATTTTTAGCTCCTAAAACACTCTGTACCATCGATTGATCGGTACAGAAAAAAGCAACCGCAGCAACAGGATATCCCAATAAAATAGCCGGCCACGGATAGTGCGCATCATCTGAAGGACGAACTAAATTCCAAAAGTTTGAAGGAGTTTTAGCTATTAAAACATCGATTCCTCCCAGTTTTTGCAAACCTAAAAAGGAAAGTGTCAATGAAACTACAATCAGCAAAATCATCTGAAAAACATTCACTTTTGCAATCGCTTTTAATCCTCCGGCAAACGTAAATATTCCAGAGAAAATCACTAAAACGGTAACGCTCTGCCACATCGGGATTCCCAAAATCTGGCGTACTAAAACGCCTCCGCTGAATAATCCTAAAGACAACCAGCTCACTAATATTTTTACCAAAGCGTACCAAGCTAATATATTCTGCGTACTGTCGCCGTAGCGTTTTCCCATATATTCGGGCATCGTACTTACTTTACTGGCAATATATCTTGGCGCAAAAACCATTGCTAAAAGCAGTAAAAACACAAAAGCGTACCATTCGAAATTTCCGGCTACAATTCCCGTAGCGTAACCTATACTCGCGAAAGCCAGTAATGACGAAGGCCCAACATTGGTACCCCACATATTAAACCCGATGCTGTACCAGTTTAAGGAGTTTCCGGCCAGAAAAAGCGTTTCATTTTTCTTTCTCTGTTTCATACTTACCACGTATCCAATGACCAATAAAGCTACTAAATAACTGGCAACAATTACAAAATCGAGCGTGGTTAATTTATCGTAGATACTGTTCATAGTCCGTATTCGTTAAGAGTATCGGCAATTTTAACCGGCATTCCAGTTTGCAAAGATTTATCCATTGCCTGTAATAAAGCAACGGTTCCAATTCCTTCTTCCATATTTGGATAAGCTTCAAAACCTTGCTCGATACTATCTGTAAAATATTCTAAATAGTTCTGATATTCCCCGCCGTGATGACTTTGTCCTTCAAAACGGAAATAATATTTTATCGTACTGTCCCCCCAAGTAATTACTTTTTCTTCTCCTGTTTTATCTGTAACGGCATAACGCAATTCATGGTAATCGGCCTGACTGGCTCCTTCTGTAGCTCTTAAAATCGTGCTCATTCCACTGTCGCGTTGTGCGGGCTGAGTCGGCGAAGTATAAACACCGCTTACACGGGCGATTCTTCCATCCGTTGCTTTGAAGATAAAATGCATTGTATCTTCATTCTTCAATCCTGCATTTTGTCCGTTACTGCTGATCATTCCGTAACCCATTACTTCCTGAATATTTGGCAAATACCATCTGATGAAATCTACAGGATGACTCAAACCTCCATACAACCATTTAAACGATTGTAAAAGCGACCATTCTTTCTTCAAAAACCATCTGTGATCGGCATGATATTGAGCTTCAATCGTAATTAAAACTCCAATTAAACCTGCTTCATAATCGGCTCTTTGTCTTTTGGCTGGTTCAAAGAAACGAGAACTTTGACCAATGAAAACTTTCTTTCCTGTTGATTTGCTTAATTCTAAGAGTTCTTTTGCATCAGAAAGATCATCAATAAACGGTTTTGTACAAACGACATGTTTTCCGTGCAGTAAAGCTTGTTTCACATGTTGTGCATGCAAATGATCTGGCGTATAAATCGCGATAATATCAATTGATTCATCATTCAATAAATCATCATAATTAGTTGTGTACGAATGAAAATCGAATTCTTTTGCTCGCTGTTTACACAATTCTTCGTTTCGATCGCATATTTTAACGAGTTCTAGTTTTGAACTTTCTATAGCAGCCGACATCGTGCTTCGTCCTTCTCCAAGTCCTAGAATGGCTATTTTTAACATTGGTTGTGGTTATTTTAGATTGTTGATTTTAGATTTTAGATTTTTTTTCTTGCCACAGATTAAAACGATTTTCACAGATTAGAAAAATCTTTTTAATCTGTGGCAAAATATTTTCTGCATTACAAACCCGACAGGTTTTAAAAACCTGTCGGGTTTAACGTAACGTACTATTTCGCTTCTACTTTGTTTAAGAAAATCCAGGTTTCATCTGGTTTCGCGCCTTCGATTCCGCTTTGGTATTTTTTCATTAAGGCGTTCCATTCGTCTACACGTGGATTATTTTGGGTTGTTTTTGGATTTAGTTTATCCAGATTTTCTCCTTTCGGAATACTGATTACTAAGATTAATTGTCTGTCTTTTTTGAAAACCTGCAATTGCTGAAAATCGGCATTACAGAAACCTTTGGCTACTTCTGGCCATTTTTCAAATTGCGTTTTATGATAATCCACGTATTCTTTTTGCAATTTTTCGCCGGCAGGAAGATTTGCTGTTAAAACCACATTTTCCCAATCTGATGCTGGTTTTGAGTCTTTACATCTTTCGAAATTTTGGAAATCGTAAACTAAATCATCATAGATTTTAATTTCTAAAGAAGGAAAAGCACCTGCCAGTTTACGCTTTGTTCTTTCGGGCTGATTCATTTTTCCGTAAATCACCAAATGATTTTTCCATTGATACAATTCCTGACCTACAATTCTAAAACCAACTAAAGTCGATTTGATTTTTTCGATATCAAAATCAGAACCGATCAATTCAATCGCATATGGTTTTGGCATTTCCTGCAATCCCCATTTTTCATCAATTACAACTTCCTTTTCTAAATCTTTGTAAGGCGCTCTGATTCCGGCATTGTCTTTAATTTTAGAGCTAACATACGGATCGTTATGCTCCCAAATATTTCCTTTTGGACCATTATGATTTTTAAGGATTTTCTTTTCGGCAATCCAGTTGTTTTTTATTGTAAAACCTTCACTTCCTTCATCGGTATATAAATACAGCCATAAAAATGGATCGTGTGCATACGGACTGTTGTAAACTTTGTTGATATAATTTTCTTCGATTCGGCTGTTTGGCTGAGCAGAAAGCGTGTAAATTCCAGCAACATCATGTAAATGTTTCGCATAATGATGAATTTTATTACCCAGAATTTTATTGTTCTGCATCACGTTTGGCGTATGCGTCCAACCCCAGCCCATCGCCATTCCAGAATACGATACATCCGAAATTTCGTTGTGTTCAATTGTAATATTTCGAACAAAACCAGCGCTGATTCCTAAAGTTCCCCAATCTTCATTGGTTACGTTGGTAAGTAAATTATCAGCGATTACTTCATCCGAACACATTTCTCTTTCATCTTTTATAATTAAAGGCAAATGTGCTTCGAAAGCTTCTTCAGAGAAAATCCCAACATTGATGGCACTTCCGCCAATATCTTTAAATAAATTTCCTTTTACGATATTATGATTTGTTCCTTTATTTAAATCTAAACCAGTCGAAGACAAATGCTCAAAACGGCATGATTCAAACTGAATATTGTTGGCATAATTTACTTCAACTGCCGAGCGTGGTCTTCCCACCCAAGCCTGATTTTCTAAATTCGCCTGATTTGGCGTTCCTGGAACTTTTAATTTATAAGCATCCAACAAGTATAATCCAGACTGCAACGGCACATGACCTTGCTGAGAAGGACGAAGCCAGTTGCTGTACTGAAATGAAATTCCTTTAAATCTAAAATGGCTCACAGGAGAATCGATTGTTCCTTTTACTTCAACCAGATTTTCTAAAACTGGAGCCGTAACGGTAACCGAATTAATATCTTCTCCAGCTCTTGGAATATAATAGATTTTAGCATTTTTCTTGTCCAAATGCCATTCTCCCGGTTCATTTAAAAGCGAAAAAGCATTGTTTAAGAAATAAGCTGAGTTTCCGTTGTTTTTAGAAATCCACGGCGCTGGCCACGGATGTTCACTTTGAATACGGCTTTCTGGTTCTTCAAACGAAAGTCTGGCACTGTCTTTTTGTACTTCAATATTTTTAATTCGAAGATTCGCAATCGACCACCATTGTACGATAAACATTTCCATTCCCGGTTCGAACTTAACCGACTTGTCTTTAAACGGAATCCAGCAGGTTTGCGATTCATGATCCCAAGACAAAATTCTGTCCATTGCATTTCCTGCGGTATTTTTGGCTCTAACGGCTTTTTTTCCGTTTACCCATAATTGTCTGTAATTGATTAATGAACCTGCTTTTTGAGGCGCATCGGCAACCCAGAATGTTCCTTTTTTGCCATTTAAAATGCTGATTTTTTTCCAATTTTTAATTTCAATTCCGCCGCTTATAATTGGTTTTGCATTTACATCAGCTTCAATTGTTGTTGGGCTTTCTGCAGTTCCAGAGTCTTCAGGACGCACAAATAATGGTTCGTTTAAATAATAAATTCCATTCATTACAATGATTCGGATTCCGTCTTTTATTGATGGATCTTTTAAACGACGAAGTTCTCTGGCTTTTCGCATTGCCATTTGAACCGTTGCCAGCGGATTTGATTTTGTTCCGAGATTCGAATCTTTTCCTGATGATGAAACCCAAATTTCAGCCGCATTTGCTGAAAACAGAGTGAATACCATTAAAAAAACGACCAGTAATTTGTTGAAAGGAATTAAACGCATTATTTTCTTTTTTTCATCATTAAACTTATCAGAAACTAAATTTAAAATACTAAATATTTTACATTCTGATTATTTTTAACAATTAAATTAAATATACGGCACAATTTAATCGAACATAAACAACTATGCATCCTGTACCCTCCTGTAATATTGATGATCCTTCGGTTTTATAAATCAAAATCGGGAAATTAACTTTTAAATATTCTTTCGTTTTGCATTCGAAAAAAGTTAAATTCTCAAAAAATCTGTGATAAACTTATCAAAATTGTCGTTTCATAATATTTTTTTAATAGATTTGTGTAATCGATTACATTTATAAATTATAATTTATAAAACAGTATTTTTATTCATTGAATAAAAAATTAACACATAAAAGACTGACTTAGCATTCCGAAGAAAATAATAACCACAATACAATAAGAATGAAAACTAACCGAATTAACCTTGTTTGCACCGTTATAATCATTTTGGTAACGAGTTTATCTACTACAGGTTTTGCTCAAAAACTAAATGTTTACAAAAACATTGAATTTAAAATGGTAAAAATTAACGAGCCTAAAATCCCTTCAAGGAGCGTAAACATAAAAGATTTTGGTGCCGTTAATGGCGGTTATGTTTTAAATACTAAGGCTTTCGCCGATGCTATCGATGCTGTTTCTAAAAAAGGTGGCGGGAAAGTTATTATTCCGCCTGGAATCTGGCTTACGGGGCCAATTATCCTAAAAAGCAATATTGAATTACATGCACAAAAAGGAGCTTTAATCAAATTTTCTACAGATAAAACTTTATATCCAATAATCGAAACCAGTTTTGAAGGTTTGAATACTTGGCGTTGTATCTCACCTATTTATGGCAAAAACTTAGAGAATGTTGCCTTTACCGGAAATGGTGTTTGGGATGGTTCTGGCGAAGCCTGGCGACAAGTTAAAAAAAGTAAATTAACAGATGAACAATGGAAAAAATTTGTGGCTTCGGGTGGTGTTTTAAATGAAAAGAAAGACAGCTGGTATCCGTCTGAACAATATTTAAAAGGCGCTAAAGGTGCTGACCAAAATGTTCGTCCTGATTTAAAAACCAAAGAAGATTTTGAAGCTATTCATGATTTTCTTCGCCCTGTTTTAGTAAGCATTCAAAATAGTAAAAGAGTTTTGTTTGATGGACCTGTTTTTCAAAATTCTCCGGCGTGGAATATTCATCCCTTAATGGTTGATGAATTAATTGTCCGTAATATAACAGTTCGTAATCCTTGGTATTCTCAAAATGGTGACGGACTTGATGTTGAATCCTGCAAAAATGTTTTGATCGAAAATTCAAGTTTTGATGTTGGTGATGATGCTATTTGCATTAAATCCGGTAAAGATAAAGATGGACGTGAAAGAGGAATTCCGTGCGAAAATATTATCGTAAGAAACAACATTGTATATCACGGACACGGCGGTGTAACAGTTGGAAGTGAAATGTCTGGCGGTGTAAAAAATCTCCATGTTTCCAATTGTACTTTTATGGGAACTGATGTTGGTTTGCGTTTTAAAAGTACCCGCGGACGCGGCGGAATTGTAGAGAACATTTATATCTCAGATATTTTTATGACTGATATTCCTTCTCAGGCTATTTCTTTTGATTTATATTATGGAGGAAAATCGATCGCGGAAACTTTGGCCGAAGGCGGAAATACAGTTAGTACAAAAGCGGTTCCGGTAAATGAAAAAACGCCTCAGTTTAAAAATATTTCCATCAAAAACATTACGATTAAAGGTGCGCAGCAAGCGGTATTTTTACAAGGTCTTCCCGAAATGAATTTAGAGAATATCGAAATCTCAAACTTAACGGTTACGGCAGAAAAAGGATTTTCGATTATTGACGCGAATGGAATCAAAATCAGCAATGCGAAACTGGATATTAAAGACAATACTATATTCGAAATTTACAACGCAAAAAATATGTCTTTAAAAGATATTGAGTTCAATTCTACTTCTCCAAAAGCTGTAAATATCAATGGTGAAGGAAACGCTAATATCGAATTGGTTTCTTCTAGAAATCTAGATTTTTCTAAAACAACGACGCTTGGAAATGATGTTCCAAAAGGAGCTGTAAAATTTTAATCCCAATTTCAAAAATGAATTTTATCAATAGTTCAAAAGCAGTTGTTTTAAGTCTGTGTGCTTTTTCGTTTCTACATTCGAATGCACAAAATAACAAAGAAGAAAAATCAGAAATCAGCACAAAACCTTTTACAGATGGAACCAATCATTGGTATCACATTAAAGATGCGACCAATATTGTAAATCCGGTTCCGAATCATCCACAATATGCTGAAACAGATTATGGTAAAATCGCTGATAATATTTTGCTTTTTCAGCGTAATAATGGTGGATGGCCGAAAAATTACGATATGAAAGCGATTCTGACTCCAAAACAAATCGATACGGTTATTAAAACCAAACCCATTCTGCATACTACTTTTGACAATGAAACGACTTATACGCATGTCAATTATCTGGCTCAGGTTTATACTTTGACTAAAGAGGTAAAATACAAAGACGGTGCATTAAAAGGAATTGATTTTATTTTGGAAGCGCAATACAATAACGGTGGATGGCCTCAATATTCTCCTTTAGAAAAAGGTTACAGCCGACATATTACCTTTAATGATGGCGCTTATATGGGCATTATGAATCTTTTGAAAAAGATAGTAAACAACGATCCTGATTTTGCATTTATCGATGCTAAAACCAGAAAAAAAGTAACGGCATCATACGAAAAAGGAATTGACTGTATTTTAAAAATGCAGATTAAAGACGATGGAAAACTAACGGCCTGGTGTCAGCAGCATGATGAAATTACACTTTTACCGGCATGGGCACGTAAGTTTGAACCGCCAAGTATCTGTAATGCCGAAAGTGTTGATGTTGTCCTGTTTTTAATGGCAATCGATAATCCGAATGAAAAGATAATTAACTCGGTGCAAAGTGCCGTAAAATGGTTTCAGGATTCAAAAATCTACAACACAAGAGTTGAAAGTTTCAAGGCTCCCGAAATGGAATCTAAATACAAAAAAATCACCAATGATGTGCGTATCGTAACAGATTCTACTGCACCGCCAATCTGGACGAGATATTATGAATTAGGAACTCATAAACCTTTATTTTGCGATAGAGACAGTCAGTTTTTGTATTCTTTAGCAGAAGTAAGCCGAGAGCGCAGAAGCGGTTATGCGTGGTATACCGATAAACCGGAAAAAGTTTTGAAGAAATATCCAGCCTGGCAAAAGAAATGGGATCCTGGCAATGATGTTTTGAAGAATTAGGGATGTCATTGCGAGGAACGAAGCAATCTCACTAGAATAATCGACAAAGATTGGCGATACCAGATTGCGGAATTTCGAGTGCGATTTCTCCCTTCGGTCGAAATGACAAACTAGCCCCTCTATCTTCAAACATAGCCCGTGGTTTCAACCACGGGGTCGCAATATTGTCACGTCTCATATTATGTTCCCGTGGTTGAAACCACGGGCTATGTTTGACAAGTTTACGAGTAAAAAATCTGTAAAAATCATTTTAATCTGTGGCAAAAAATCTATTAGAGATTATAAAACGAAACCGCATTTTCAAACCAAATCTTATTTTGATCTTCGATAGAAAATTTCGAAATATAATCCTCTAAAGTTTTTACAACCTCGTTATAATCAGAAGCCACATTTAGAACAGGCCAATCTGAACCATACATCAATTTATCTGTTGAGAAATTTTCAAAAATTATATCTAAATACGGTTTTAAATCTTCTGGTTTCCAGTTTTTCCAATCGGCTTCTGTTACCATTCCGGAGACTTTACACCATACATTGTCGTATTTTGCGATTTCTTCGATGCCTTTTTTCCACGAATCAATGCTTCCTGATTTAATATCAGGTTTCGCAATATGATCAATCACAAACTTTTGGTCTGGAAAATCTCTTACCAAACTTATCGCAGCCGGTAACTGACGATGAAAAATCAGAATATCGTACGTAAAATTAAACTCTTTTAAAGCAGAAATTCCGTTTCGAAAATCTTCTCTAAACATAAAATTATCGGCTTCGCCTTGCACAACATGTCGGAAACCTTTAATAGTTTTATTCGAAGAAAAATGAAGTAAACGTTCTGGTATATTATCTGCACGAAGATCAACCCAGCCTACAATTCCTTTTATAAAATCATTTTTTGAAGCCAAATCTGCAAGGAAATTGGTTTCGTCCTCAGACTGACTTGCCTGAACCGCTACACAACCCGAAAATTTGTTTTCTTTAAGCAGTGGCAATAAATCTTCCGGAAGGAAATCTCTTTGAATTTTCGACATACTTTCATCGATCCAGCTGTCTCTAACGGGATCAAATTTCCAAAAATGCTGATGAGAATCAATTCGGTTATTCATTATGAATTAGTTTACATCGTTGATTAAAGCACGATCTAAATGCACGTAACCGCCATCAACAAAAACAAATTGTCCTGTAGTATGCGAAGAACGATCAGAAATAATGAAAAGCGCCGTATCTGCAATTTCTTCTGTTTTGGTCATTCTGCCTTCAAACGGAATACTTTTATTGATTTTCTTTAAAACGGTTTCTCCATCTGCCAATGTTTTAATCCAGTCTTCGTACGCCGGAGTATAACTTTCTGCAATAATAATCGCATTCGAACGGATTCCGAATTGAATCAAATCTACGGCCCATTCTCTTGTAAGTCCTAAAACTCCGCCTTTAGCAGCAGCGTAACCCGAAGTTCCACCCTGCCCTGTTAAAGCTACTTTTGAACCAATATTTAAGATATTTCCTTTTGTTTCTTTTAAGTACGGAAGCGCATATTTAACCAGCAAAAAATAACTTACTACATTCAGTTTTAAAGAATCCATAAATTCTTCGTAAGAAGCGTCTAAACCTGCGCCGTCATTTACACCAACATTATTGATAACAGCATCGATTCTTCCGTATTTTGCCACGATTGTTTTTACAGCATTTTCGATTTCAACAGGATCAGTAACATCAGTCTGCACAAATAAAGAATCTATTCCTCTTTTTTGGAAAGCTTCCGCGTAAGCGAAACCTCTTGCATTTCTGTCAACCAAAACCGGAATCGCACCTTCGTCTGCAATTCGGTTAATAATTGTTTCTCCAATACTGCCTTCCTTTCCAGCAGAACCGGAAACGACAACAATCTTATTTTTTAAATTTAAATCCATTTTTTGTGGTTATTAAGGTTAGCTAATTAAACCCGACAGGTTTTAAAAACCTGTCGGGTTTCCTAGGCTGTAGATATTTGCTATTCTATCTCAATTAACGCTTTGATTACATTATTCTTAGGATCAATTAATTGTCCGAAATCAGTAATCATTTCTGAGAAACTTGTTCTGTGCGTAATGTATTTTTTAGGATCGATTTTGCCTTCTTTCAAACATTTCATTACATATTCAAAATCTTCAATAGTCGCATTTCTGCTGCTCATTAAAGTCGATTCTCTTTTATGGAAATCAGGATGACTGAAACTCAATTCTCCTTTTTGAAGCCCAACTAAAACAAATCTTCCGCCATGCGAAATATAATTGAAAGCACTGTTCATTACTTTCTGATTTCCGGTTGCGTCGATCACAACATTGGCCATATCACCGTTTGTTAATTCTGCCAATTTCACTGCTACATCATCGTTTAACGGATTAATAGTTTCATCAGCATTTAATTCAGTTTTACAGAAGTTTAATCTGTAATCGTTGATATCCATTACGATAACTTTTGCGCCGGCAATTTTAGCAAACTGAATCAATCCAATTCCAATTGGCCCAGCTCCCATTACCAAAACGGTATCGGTTGACTTAACAGCCGCTCTTCGTACTCCGTGGGCTGCAATTGCCAAAGGTTCAACCAACGCCAGTTCATCGTAATCTAATCCCTGACCATGAAGTAAATACTGTTCTGGAATTGTTACATACTCGGCCATTCCGCCATCAATATGAACTCCAAAAACTTTGATATTTACACAGCAGTTTGTTAATCCGTTTCGGCAGGCAACACAAGTTCCGCAGTTGAAATACGGAATAAAAGTTACTTTATCGCCCGGTTTAAAACCTGCTGCATTTCCTTTTACATATTCTGCTGCCAGTTCGTGACCCAAAATTCTGGGATATTCAAAATACGGCTGCGTTCCGCCAAAAGCGTGAATATCAGTCCCGCAGATTCCGATTCTTTTTATTTTTAAGAGAACTTCACCGTCTTTTGGTTCGGGAATTTCTTTTTCTTTTAATTTAAATTCCTGCGGCTTTTCGCATACAATAAATTTCATCTTTGATTTTTTTAAAACTAACTCGTAGGATACAATTCGTAAAAATTTTATTTAACACATAGAAACATAGGTTTTTCCTTTTTTAATAAGAAGACGAAAATAAATGATATATCATTTAAACATAGCTATGTGCATTTAGACAAGTGAAACGCCTTTTTTTGAGCATAGAATATCTATGTCTCTATGTGTTATAATTATACTCAACGAGTTAATAATTACTTTTTATATGCAACTGCAGTCTGCTTACTTGTACCTAAACCTTCAATTCCAAGTTCTACAACATCACCTGCTTTTAAGTAAATCGGATCTGGTTTAATACCCAAACCAACTCCCGGAGGCGTTCCTGTACTAATAATATCGCCCGGAAGCAAAGTCATAAACTGACTTAAATAATGCAGTAAATAAGGGATTTTGAAAACCAAATTTAACGTGTTGCTGTCTTGGTATTTTTTACCGTTTACACTTAGCCACATCGATAAATTATCAACATCTATCACTTCATCTTTCGTAGCCAAAAATGGTCCAAGAGGCGCAAATGTATCGCATCCTTTTCCTTTTGCCCATTGTCCGCCGCGCTCGATTTGAAATTCTCTTTCGCTGTAATCATTCAATAAAGCATAACCTGCAACGTAATCTAAAGCTTCCGCTTCTTCAACATAACTTGCTTTTTTACCTACAACAAATGCTAATTCCACTTCCCAGTCTGTTTTTACACTGTTTTTCGGAATAATTACATCATCGTCAGGACCGCATAAAGAAGTCGTGGATTTAAAAAAGATGATTGGTTCTGTTGGAATTGGAGCACCTGTTTCTTTACAGTGATCCACATAATTTAATCCAATACAGATTATTTTTGAAGGTCTCGCAACTGGCGATCCCAAACGTACACTCGCATCAACTTCTGGTAAAGTTGGGTTGCTTTCTAATGCTTTTTGTAATTTTTCTAAACCATTATCTTCAAAAAAGCTTTCGTTAAAGTCTGAAACGATAGAAGAAACATCATATCTTTTTTCATTAATTAAAACTCCTGGTTTTTCTTTTCCGATTTCTCCAAAACGTATTAATTTCATTGTATTCTTATTTTTAGGTTATTTTTTAAAAGTTGCTAAGATGCTGAGATTCTAAGATACTGAGCTTTTTCTTAGAGTTTTAACATCTTAGAATCTCAGTATCTAATTGTTTAATTTAATAAATCCTCCGTCGATTGGGTAATCGCATCCGGTGATGAATCCGGCTTCTTCGCTGCATAAGTATAAAGCCAAAGCAGCAATTTCGTCTGGTTTTCCCATACGACCAATTGGCTGCGATTTAGAAAGTTTTTCGAACATTTCTTCTTCTTTTCCGACGTAATTTTTAGAAATAAATCCATCTACAAAAGGCGTGTGAACCCTTGCCGGAGAAATAGAATTACATCTGATATTTTCACTTAAATAATCTCTTGCTACAGATAAAGTCATCGCCATTACAGCTCCTTTTGCAGTTGAATAAGCAAATCGGTCTGAGATTCCAACCCATGCCGCAATTGACGCCATGTTTAAAATTACACCACCGCCTGAAAGTCGAAATTGTGGAATCGCAGCAAACAAACAGTTGTAAACTCCTTTTACGTTTACGTCCATTACACGATCAAAATCAGCTTCAGAAGTCGTGTCGGCTTTTCCAACATTGGCAATTCCGGCATTGTTGATTAAGATATTAATGTTTCCTATTTTTTCAAAAGTCGCTTTAACATCAGCCTGACTGGAAACATTACACGCATACGAAAACACATTTCCTCCTGCATTTTTAATTTCGTCAACGGCATCCTGCGCACTTTCAATAGATAAATCAATAATATGAACTTCTGCTCCCTGTTTGGCAAACAAGACCGCAATTGCTCTTCCTATTCCGCTTCCGCCTCCTGTTATGACTGCTTTTTTACTTTGTAATGAAAACATTTTAATATAATTTAATATTTAAGAATCTTAATTAATGGGACCAATAATGTGGTTAATTTAATAAATGTAAAATACACAATTACAAATGTAATCGATTAAATATAATTTTGCATTTTATTTTTCTACTAATATAATAAAATGATCATTCTTTAATAAATTATAACAATTTTTATTTGCTTTGTAAAAAAATATGCCTTGTTCAAAACTTTTGATAAAAAAATCAATGTAAAAAGTTACATTTTCTTGCTCAATTCAATCTAATTCCTAATTTTGTAATTGTATTTTTTACATTTATTATTTTCCAAATACATAATTCAAGAAAAATGGCAGTATTAAAAGGCATAACGTGGAACCATACAAGAGGTTTATTACCGATGGTTGCAACGGCACAACGCTTTACCGAGTTAAATCCGGATATCGAAATTACCTGGGAGAAAAGAAGTTTACAAGAATTTGCAGATGCTTCTATCGAAGATTTAGCAAAACGATTTGATTTGTTGGTTATCGATCATCCATGGACAGGTTTTGGAGCACATACAAATGCTATCCTCCCACTCTCTGATTATCTGCCTGCCGATTATATTAAAGATCAGGAAATAAATACGGTAGGGAAATCATACGGAAGCTATGTTTTCAGCAATAAATTATGGGCTTTGCCAATTGACGCTGCGACTCCGGTTGCTGCCGCACGTTTGGATATTTTAGAAAAAAAGGGACTTGAAGTACCTCAGACATACGATGATTTATTGGCTTTAGCCAAAAAAGGATTAGTCGCATTTGCCGGAATCCCGGTTGATGTTTTAATGAGTTTTTATATGTTTTGCTGCAGTTTAAGCGAAGCCCCGTTTCAGTCTGAAGAAAAAGTTATTTCTGTAGAAACAGGAAAAAAAGCATTACAGATGTTTCATGAATTGGCACAATTAATTGATCCGGCTAACTTTAACCGAAATCCAATTCAGGTTTATGAAGCGATGGTAAATTCAGATGAAATTGCCTACTGCCCTTTTGCTTACGGATATTCAAATTATTCGAGAGCCGGATACAGCAAAAACCTACTTCATTTTTATGATTTGGTTAAGCTCAATAATGCGCCTATGATAAGTTCTCTGGGCGGAACAGGATTAGCGGTTTCATCTTTCAGTAAACATATTCCGGAAGCCATTCGTTATGCTGAATTTACAGGTTCGTCTCCGGTACAGCAGAATATTTTTGCTGATAACGGAGGTCAGCCGGGACATTTACAGGCCTGGGAAAACGACCGAATCAATTCTATAACCAACAATTATTTTAAAAATACTTTACCCGCTTTAGAAAGAGCTTTTCTACGACCAAGATATTCCGGACACATGTATTTTCAGGATCATGCGGGCAATGTAGTTCGTGATTATTTAATGAATGGCGGTGACGAAGAACTGGTTTTAGATGCATTAAACGCACTTTATGCTAAATCTTTAAAACTGCAAAACTCATGAAACCATTAGAAGGATTAATTATATTAGAGTTCTGCCAGTTTTTGGCGGGTCCTTCTGCCGGATTAAAGTTAGCCGATTTAGGCGCGAGAGTTATTAAAATTGAACGTCCTATAAAAGGCGAAGCGTGCCGACAATTAAGCATTAAAGATCTTTTTGTTGACGACAGCAGTCTTTTGTTTCATACAATTAACAGAAATAAAGAATCGTTTGCAGCCGATTTAAAAAATCCCGACGATTTAGTTTTAATTAAAAAACTAATCGAAAAGGCCGATATTATGACGCATAATTTCAGACCGGGTGTGATGGAAAAAATCGGTTTAGATTATACTACAACGCTTACCATAAATCCGAAGATAATATACGGAACTATAACAGGTTACGGAGATAAAGGCCCTTGGGCAAAAAAACCGGGACAGGATTTGCTTTTACAGTCACTCTCGGGTTTAAGCTGGCTGAGCGGCCGAAAAAGTCAGGGACCAGTTCCGTTTGGTCTGGCTGTCGCCGATTTAATGTGCGGGAATCATTTTGTGCAGGGAATTTTAGCGGCATTATTAAAAAGAGCCAAAACCGGAAAAGGTGTTTTGGTTGAAGTGAGTTTACTGGAATCTATTTTAGATGTTCAGTTTGAAGCGATTACTTCTTTCTTAAACGATGGCGGGCAACAACCGGAAAGAGGCGATATTAAAGGAAGTGCACACGCTTTTTTAAGTGCGCCTTACGGAGTTTACAAAACACAAGACGATTATATTTCGCTGGCAATGGGTGATTTACTTTTCATAGGAAATACGCTCGGAGTCGATTTAAATCAATATGCTGATAAACATCTTTGGTTTGAAAAAAGAGACGAAATCAGAATTCTTTTAGCCAATAAATTAGCCGAACAAAAAGCAGATTATTGGCTAGAATTACTTCAAAAACAAGGTATTTGGGCTGGAAAAGTTCTCAATTATGAAACGTTGGATAAGCAGCCTTTTGTAAAGGAATTAAACTTAAAACAAACCGTAAAAAACTCAGACGGCGAAACTTTGGTTACAACCCGAAGTCCGATTCAGCTTGATGGCAAAATTTTAAGCAGCACAAAAGCAGCGCCTAAAGTGGGCGAAGATAATTTAATAATACACGAGCAATTTTTAAACGAGTAGAATGAAACCTTTAGAAGATTATTTAATAGTAGATTTTAGTCAGTTTCTTTCTGGTCCGTCGGCAAGTCTTCGCTTGGCTGATTTGGGCGCACGCGTTATAAAAATTGAAAAACCGGGAACTGGTGATATTTGCAGAACCTTATATACTTCTGACTTAATCATGAACGGCGAATCGTCTGTTTTTCATACCATAAACAGAAATAAAGAATCGTTTGCCATTGATTTTAAACAGCCGGAGGAACTTCAAAAATTAAAAAAATTACTGGCTAAAGCCGATGTTGTCATGCACAATTTCAGACCTGGCGTTATGGAACGCATTGGTTTAAGTTATGATGATGTAAAAGCGATAAATCCTACGGTAGTTTACGCTTCGATTTCTGGTTTCGGGAATCATCCAGAACTTAAAGATTTACCAGGACAAGATTTGTTACTACAATCTTTAACGGCTTTAACCTGGCTGAGCGGTAATCAGGAAGACGGCCCGGTACCAATGGGATTATCGATTGTAGATATGCTTGCGGGCGCACATTTAGCACAAGGAATTTTAGCGGCTTTATATCGAAAAGTAACACAAAATATAGGCGGAACGGTTCAGGTAAGTATGCTTGAATCTGCTTTTGATTTTCAGTTTGAAACGATTACTACTTTCTTTAATGATGGCGGAGAATTACCCGTTAGAACTAAAACTAATAATGCTCACGCTTATTTAGGCGCGCCATACGGAATTTATCAAACTAAAAATGGTTATCTGGCTTTGGCAATGGGATCGATTCCGGTTTTGGCTTCACTGTTGAAATGTGATGAATTATTACAATTTCCAGAGAATAAATTTACGCTAAGAGACGAAATAAAAAATATCCTGGCTTCTCACCTATTGACACAGGAAACGCAGTTTTGGCTGGATATTTTAGAACCAGCTGACATTTGGTGTGCGGGAGTTTTAAACTACGAACAGCTCTTCAAAGAAGATGGTTTTAAAGTTTTAGAGTTTACGCAGCAAGTTGAAATGCTTGATGGCTATTCGTATAAAACTACAAGATGTCCCATAAAAATTGACGGCGAATATTTTACATCTGATAAAGGTTCTCCAAAATTAGGACAAGATAACGAGCGAATTATAAAAGAATTTATAGCATAAGTATGGACAAATTCAGAATCGCTGTTAGAAAATTTTCTCCTTTTGAAAGTACGCTGCAAAAGCTGTGGGACGCATTTTGCCTGAAAAACAATATTGAGATTGAGGTTGAAATGGTTCCGCTGGAACTGCACGATCTTTATGAAGAAACCATCGTCAATAAAGGTTTAAAAAACGGAAAATGGGATATAGCACACTTAAATACCGATTGGATTTTTGATGCCGCAAATGAAAGAGCTGTTCTGGATTTAACTTCTTTTATCAATCAAAATCCGCCGCAGGATTATCCTGAAGGCTGGCATCAATCGTTATTAAATCTGCAGCAGATTAATGGCGGAACTTACGGACTTCCGTTTCACGATGGACCTGAATGTTTGATTTACAGAAAAGATTTATTTGAAGATTTATCCGAAAAAGAAAACTTCAAGAAACAATTTGGTTACGAATTGTTCCCTCCAAAAACTTGGGAGCAATTCACCCAAATTGCCACATTTTTTAATCGGCCGGAAAGTAACTTATTCGGCTGTGTTTTTGCCAATTATCCTGACGGTCATAATATGGTTTTCGATTTCTGCCTGCAGTTATGGACGCGCGGGGGATCTCTTTTAAATCCTCTAAACAAAATAAATATCAATCATAGTCAAGCAATTGAAGCTTTAGATTATTATAGAGAAATCGTTAATAATAAAAATGCAGTTCATCCGGGTTCGAAGAATTTTGGTTCTGTTGAAGCAGGAATGGCTTTCGCCGAAGGACAAGCCGCAATGGCAATCAATTGGTTTGGATTTGCTTCGATGTGTGAAGTAATTGAAGAATCGAAAGTAAAAGGCAAAGTTGATATTACCGAATTACCGCATGATGAAAACCACAAAACGGCTTCATTAAATGTGTATTGGCTTTATACAATTGGCATTGGAAGTAAAAATAAAGCGCTTGCCTATGATTTTTTACGATTTGCAACAACAGCAGAAAGCGATAAATTATTGACTACCGAAGGCGGAATTGGATGCAGAAAATCAACCTGGAGTGATACCGAAATCAACAAAACGATTCCGTATTATCATAAGCTGGAAATGCTGCATGAAAATGCTTTGACATTACCGCAAACTCCAATTTGGCCAAAAGTAGCAGAATTAATTGATCAAATGGTTTTAAAAGCAATTGAAACGGATATTTCGTCGGAAATACTTTTAGAAGAAACGCAGCAAAATATTGAAAAATTAACGAACTGATTACGTGTAGTCAACTTTGTCAAAGTTTAAAACTTTGACAAAGTTCGCGCCACTAAATGAACTTAAAATAGTTACAAAATGAATATTCCATATAAACCTTTACTACCCGAAACCAAACAGCCCATTATCATTATCGGCGCTAGCGGAATCGTAAAAGATGCGCACTTGCCCGCTTACAAAATGGCTGGTTTTACAGTTTTTGGTATTACGAACAGAACGATTGCAAAAGCACATGATTTATCCAAAGAATTTGAGATTCAGCATGTTTTTGAAAATGTTGCCGATGCGGTTAAAAATGCACCGTCAAATGCGGTTTACGATATTACCGTTTTACCGGATCAATATATCGAAATATTAGAGCAATTGCCTAATGGAGCAGCAGTTTTGATTCAGAAACCAATGGGAAATGATTTGACTCAGGCAAGAGAGATTGCAGCAGTATGCGAAAGAAAAAACCTTATTGCTGCTATCAATTTTCAGCTTCGATTCTCCCCTTTTGTCAGCGCTGCGAGATATTTAATTAACGAAGGACTGCTTGGCGATTTATACGATTTTGAGTTTAAAGTAACCGTAAATACACCATGGGAATTGTTTCCGCTGATTAAGGAACATCCTCGATTAGAAATTCTTTTTCATAGTGTTCACTATATCGATTGCATTCGGTCTTTTATGGGAAATCCGAAAAGTGTGATGGCGAAAACAGCCAAACATCCGCTTAAAAAATTATCATCGAGCCGTTCTACTATTATTTTAGATTATGGTGACGATAAACATGTGGTGATCAATACGAATCACGATCATCATTTTGGCCCAAATCACGAAGAAAGCTACATAAAATGGGAAGGCACAAAAGGCGCCATTAAAGCCAAAATGGGATTATTAATGAATTACCCTGACGGACTTCCTGACATTTTTGAATATGCAATTGAGGACGAAAAAGGTCAATATGAATGGAAAAAAATCAACCTTGAAGGTTCTTGGTTTCCAGAAGCTTTCATCGGGACAATGTCGAATCTAATGCGCTTTAAAGAAGGTTCAGATTCTAAATTATTAACAAGTGTTCAAGACGTTTTAGACACCATGAAAGTCGTTGAAGCCTGCTATATCAGTAATAACAATGGAGGAATTTCCCTCACTGAACTATAATTTTTAAACCATATAAGTGATATAAGTTCATTTAATCACTTTGTGTATAAAACAATAAATAATTTAAAACCATATAAGTAATTTAAGTTCATTTAAATCATTTTGCGCATAGCTTTTATGACCTAAAATAAACGCTCTTAAACTCAACGCATTGCTTAAATTATCTTATATCACTTATATGGTGAAATAAAAAAACAATATTATGTATTTCAAATCAACCTTTTTCGAAGATTATCAACTTGAAGATAAAAGAGTTACATTAGGAAGGACTATTACAGAAACCGATTTTGTGGTTCATGCCGGACACACGGGAGATTTTTTCCCGCATCATATGGATGAGGAATGGTGCAAAACACAGCCATTCGGACAGCGTATTGCACACGGAACTATGGTTTTTGCCATCGGAATCGGATTAACGGCATCAGAAATAAATCCTGAAGCTTTTTCAAGAGGATACGACAAAATGCGTTTTGTAAAACCAGTTCATATTGGCGATACAATCCATTCTGAAATCACGATTTCTGAAAAAGGCGAAGCAAAAAATCCAGAAATGGGAACCGTAACAGAACATGTCGAAATCATCAACCAAAGAGGTGAAGTGGTTTTGATCTGCGACCACCTTCTTCTGGTCAAAAAGAAATAATCCTTTTTGAGGTACAAAGGTTCAAAGTGCCAAAGGGACAGAGGTTTTTTCTCCTTTCAGTACCTTTAGAATAGACGCACTGCAGTGCGTCTCTACAGAAAAACCTTTGAACCTTTGTCACTCTGTCACTTTGAACCTTAAAAAAAAACTATCTAACAAATGCAAGTAACAAACCAAACAGGCGATCTACACGAAGTGCCGACTGAAGGCGGAAAAACCAACTATCTTCTGCCATTTATTTTAATTACCAGCTTATTTTTCCTTTGGGGAATGGCACACAATCTGGATTCTATTTTAATTCCGCATTTGAAAAAAGCGTGTGAATTAAACAACCGCCAATCGACATTGATTGATACTTCGGTATTCTTTGCTTATTTTATAATGGCGATTCCGGCGGGAATGCTCATTAAACGATTTGGTTATAAAAATAGCATCATTACCGGATTATTGGTTTTCGCTGCCGGAGCATTTTTATTTGTGCCTGCCGCCAATTCAAGAACTTATGAATTGTTTTTATTCGCTTTGTTTGTTATTGGCTGCGGCTTAACAATTTTAGAAACAAGTGCCAATCCGTATGCTGCGATTTTGGGTCCTGCAGAATCTTCTTCTAAAAGATTGAATTTAGCGGCTTCTTTCAACGGATTAGCAGCAATGGTGGCTCCAATTGTAGGTTCATTATTCATCTTATCAGGAAAAAATCATACTCCGGCACAAATGGCAGCGATGCCCGAAGCTGAAAAAGCAACGTATTTATTAGGTGAAGCAGCTGCGGTAAAAATGCCTTATATCATTTTAGGAAGTGTATTGGTTTTAGTCGCAATTATATTCTATTTCATGCATTTGCCTTCGATGAAACCACAACATACAGAAGCTGAAATAAAACCTGGATTTTTCTCTGTTTTAAAATTCCGTCATTTAAGCTGGGCAGTTGTGGCGCAGTTTTTTTATGTTGGCGCACAGGTTTGTATCACGAGTTTCTTTATTAGAATTGCACAACAAGGTGCACATTTAGACGAAAAAACAGCCGGATATTATCTTGGTGTTTATGGTTTCTTGTTTATGGCGGGGCGTTTTATTGGTACTTTCTTCCTCAAGTTTGTAAAAGATTATGTCTTACTTTCGATTTACTGTGGTGCCAGTATTGTACTTTGTTTATTAGCCATTTACGGAACCGGAATTGTAGTTATTTATGCACTTGGCGGCATTGGATTTTTTATGTCAATTATGTTTCCAACTATTTTCTCTTTAGGATTGGTTGGTTTAAAATCAAATACTGAAACTGGTTCTTCATGGCTGGTAATGTCAATTGTAGGCGGAGCGATTCTTCCATACGCAATGGGAACTTTAATTGATATGAAACACGATGATATTCAGTCTGGATATATAATTCCTCTGGTTTGTTTTGTGATTATTTTATCGTTTGGTTTGTATGGACATAAAGTAAAAAATCTCAATCAAATTGTGAATGGTTAATTGCGAATTGTTAATTGTGAATTGTGAATGATGAAAATAAATCTTACATCAATTTTATTTATAAAAAAACGCCTCATTACTGAGGCGTTTTTTGTCATGTTTATTTAATTAATGATGATCATTGTGGGAATGATCGTGGTCTTTTTTTGAATCTTTTTTAGATTTATTGTTGTTTTTATTATCGTGTTTGTGCTCACCTTTAGGTTTGTTGTACTTTTCAGGTTTTGGGCCTCTGTTTTTTTGAGGTTTTCCGTGATAACCTTTTGGATAATTAGCTCTGTGTTTGGTATGATACGTATACGGAGCGTCTCCTCTATAATTGGTCAAAACTACTTTATAACCTGAATACAAATCATATTGTCTGTATCTTGAAGGAAGCCTTTTAGCACGAGTCCAATTTCCGCTGTTGTCGTAAATAAATACACTTTGGTTTACATCATAATACACATCGATGTCAGGCAAATAATAATACCTGTCGTTATCGTACCCTTCTGGTCCCCAGCTTGGAGGTGTTCCAATATTAACATTGACTGATACCTGCGCATGGGCAAAAAATACACTCATAAATAATACTGAGGCGAATACTAATTTTTTCATGATTTTGAGTTTTTAATATTAATTTTAGTAGATATTAATCTAAAGTAGTGCCAAAATCTACATTTACAATATCCATTATACAAAAACATTAAATCAATCGACGAAGAGTACTTTTCAACCGATATATATTAAATTTAAAACGCCCCATTTCTGAGGCGTTTTAGTCATGTTTCAATTTAATTTAATGGCGGATATACTAATATTTTTAACCAATCAAAAATATAATCTTTTTTTTACACTAAATTATCTTTTAGACCAAGGTCTGAATTTTGACGACGAACGTAATATTCAAATTGAAACAATTTTATTTCCAGCCTCCGCCCAAAGCTCTGTATAAGTTCACAACGGCTTGCAATTTTTGTAAATTATCGTTGATTCCGCTTAATTGCGCCGCTAAAAGATTTTGTTCAGAAGTTAATACATCTGTATAATTGGTTGCAGAGCTGTATTCTAAAAGCTGCTGCGTAAAATCGACTGCTTTTTCAAGGGCTTCAATTTGTTTTTGTCTTGAATCTTCTTTTTCAACTGCCATTTGATACGCATACAAAGCATTCGAAACTTCCTGACCTGCCGTTAAAAGGCTCTGCTGGAAGTTATTGTAAGCTTGTAATTGCTGCGACTGCGCAGTTGTTAATCTCAATTTGTTTTTTCCCTGATTAAAAATAGGCTGTGTTAATCCTCCAATAATCGAATAAAAAATAGAATTACTAAAGAAATCTTTTAACTCTAAATTCGAAAATCCGCCGCTTGCTGTAAGCGTTAAACTTGGATAGAAATAGGTTTTAGCCAAATTTGTAGATTCAAAAGCAACTCTAAAATTAAACTCAGCCTGACGAACATCAGGTCGGTTTTGTAATAACTGCGAAGGCACTCCAACGGCGATATTTTCGGGAATAACCTGCGTTCCTAATTCACCTCTGTCAATTGGTCCCGGAGCTTGTCCTAATAAGATATTCAAAGCATTTTCGGTTTCACGAATACTTTGCTTCAAATCCGGAATCAAAACTTCTGCCGCATACTGATTAGCTTCACTTTGTACAACCGCCGCACCTGTTACAATTGCGCCTTCTTTTAAATCTTTAATGGTTGCCACATTTTTAATACGGCTTTCTAATGTCTCCTGTGTGATTTTTAAAGATTTATCATAAGCCAGCAATCTAAAATAATTGTTCGCAATATCTGAAATCAATTGCGTCTGAACCGCTTGTTTCGCCGCATCTGTAGCTAAATAAGCTGCTAAAGCCGCTCTTTTAGAACTGCTCAGTTTTCCCCAGATATCAGCTTCCCAAGACGTACTTAAACCTAATTTATAAGTCGTAGTTAAGGTATTAATGTTGATTCCCGCGGGAAAGTTTAGCCCTGCTTCTGATTGTTTCGTGTGGGTTGCATTGGCATCCAATTGTAAGGTTGGATAATACGCTAATTTACTTTGACGAAGTGAAGCTTGTGCCTGTATGGTATTCTCAATTGCATTTTTCAAATTAAGGTTATTGTCTAATCCTTTTTGAATTAATGCATTCAGTTTTTCATCTTTAAAAACGCTCTGCCACGGCATATCTGCAATCGTAGTCGAATCGGCAGAAGCTTCATCACGATACAGTTTATCTGTCGAGAGTGTTGTTGGGCGTTCGTACTTTTTGGTAATCGAGCACGCACTTAAAAGCGTGGCTGCAATTACCATAAGAATATATTTATTTGAACTATTAGTCATCTCTGTTTTAATTTAATTTTACTCTTTGTGAGCTTCTATTAACTGAATTTCCTCGTCATCGTCTTCATCATCATAACCATCTTTTGCAGGGCCGCTCACTCTTTCTTGTAAAGTCTGGAAAATGATAAATAAAACCGGAATAACAAATACTCCTAAAATGGTTCCAATTAACATCCCTCCAACTGCTCCTGTACCAATCGATTTGTTCCCCACAGCTCCTGCTCCGGTAGCAAACATCAACGGAACTAATCCTAAAATAAAGGCGAAAGAAGTCATCAAAATTGGTCGCAAACGCGCCACGGCTCCTTCAATTGCAGCTTGTACAATTGGCAGACCTTTTCGTCTTCTGTCCAAAGCAAATTCGACAATCAAAATACCGTTCTTGGCCAAAAGTCCAATTAACATAATTAAGGAAATCTGCAGGTAAATATTACTGTTCAGTTTAAAAATAATCGAGAATAAATACGCTCCCGCTAATCCAAACGGAATTGAGAATAAAACCGCAAACGGTAAAATATAACTTTCGTATTGTGCACTCAGTAAGAAATAAACGAAAACCAAACATAGAATAAAGATGAAAATCGTTTCACTTCCAGAGGCTAATTCCTCACGTGTTAATCCTGAAAATTCATATCCATAACCCGCCGGAAGATCTTCTGCTGCCACTTCCTGAATTGCTTTAATCGCATCACCGGAACTAAATCCAGGATTTGGCGCTCCCGTAATAGCAATTGAAGAGAAAAGGTTAAATCTTGAAATAGATTCCGGTCCAAAAACTCTGGTCATTTTTACAAATTCTGTAATTGGCGCCATGTTTCCGGCACTGTTTCTAATAAAGATTTTGTTCAGTCCTTCGGTATTGGTACGGAATTCCGGTGAAGCCTGAATCATTACACGGTATTGTTTTCCGAATTTATTAAAGTTCGAAGCATACAATCCGCCATAATATCCCTGCATTGTTGATAAAATTGAATTTATCGAAACTCCTGCATCTTTGGCTTTTGCCAAATTAATATCCATCATATATTGAGGGAAACCAGGATTAAACGGCGTTGTTGCGTATTGTATTTCGGGACGTTTTGATAATTTTTCCAAGAACTCCGTATTTACTTTAAAGAATTCAGCAGTTGTGTGTCCGCCTTTATCCTGAAGCTGGAATTCGAATCCACCACTTTGTCCAAAACCTTGAATTGTTGGCGGTGAAATAAAGAAAATATTAGCTTCACGAATGCCGCTTGTTTTAGCAAAAAGCTGTCCGATAACATCATTAACACTTAACTCACGCTGATCCCAAGGATATAATTTTACAATAACCATACTGTAAGCACTTCCTGCTCCAGCCGTAAAGTTTTGCCCCACAATACGAAGTGTATTTTTTACTCCCGGAATAGTTTTCGCAATACTATCCACTTTCTTCGCAATTACATCAGAACGTTCCATCGAAGCCGATGGCGGCAAACTAATATTGGCAAAAACAGTTCCCTGATCTTCCGCAGGAACGAAAGCCGATGGCGTAGTTTTCATCATATAAAATAAACTCGCACCAGCAATAACAATAGCTGCCAACACAATCCATTTTTTAACGGAAAGGAAACTTACCGAACGCTTGTATCTTTCGGTTACATTTTCAAATGCAACGTTAAACGACGTATAAAATCTTTGCAGATAACTTTTATGTTTATGATCGTCTGCGTGTGGTTTTAAAAGCAAAGCACACAAAGCCGGACTCAAAGTCAAGGCATTTACTGCCGAAAGAATAATCGCAACAGCCAGCGTGATACCAAATTGTTTGTAGAAAACCCCTGTTGATCCGTTGATAAAAGTTACCGGAATAAATACCGCAGCCATTACCAATGTAATCGAAATAATGGCTCCCGAAATTTCGCTCATCGCATCAATCGTAGCTTTCTTAGCCGATTTATAACCATGATCTAATTTGGCATGCACCGCCTCAACGACCACAATGGCATCATCGACCACAATACCAATGGCAAGAACCATCGCAAAAAGCGTCAATAAGTTAATCGTAAATCCGAATAAACTCAGGAAGAAAAACGTTCCTACAATCGCAACCGGAACTGCAATTGCCGGAATTAAAGTAGATCTAAAATCCTGAAGGAAAATAAATACTACAATGAAAACCAGTATAAAAGCTTCGATCAAAGTATGAATTACTTTTTCAATAGAGGCATCTAAGTTTTCGTTAACGTCAACCAGAATCGTATATTTTACTCCTTTTGGAAAACTCTTCGCTGCTTCTTCAATCAATTTTTTAGAATTGTTGATTACGTCACGCGCATTCGATCCCGGAGTCTGGCTGATCGCCATCGCTGCCGATTCTACACCGTTTGTTTTAATCGTTGAAGCATAACTCAAAGATCCTAACTCAACTTTTGCCACATCTTTAAGGCGAAGCATTTGTCCGTTTCCAACAGATTTTATAACAATATTCTCAAATTCCTGAGCACTTGTTAAACGTCCTTTGTATTTAATTACATATTGAAAAGCCTGATTTCCGTTTTCACCAAATTTACCCGGTGCAGCTTCGATATTCTGTTCTGCCAAAGCAGCCGATATATCGCTCGGAATCAATTTGTATTGCTGCATTACGTCTGGTTTCAGCCAGATTCTCATCGAATAATCTTTGGCACCAAAAACGGTTACATCTCCTACTCCAACTACACGCTGAATTTGCGGTACAAGATTGATCTTCGCATAATTTTGAAGGAATGTCTGATCGTAAGCTTTATCTTCACTGTATAAAGAGAAAATCAATAAGTTACTACTCTGGCTTTTAGTTACTGTAACCCCAGCCTGAGTTACCTCTACTGGCAGTAAACTGGTTGCTCTTGAAACCCTGTTTTGAACGTTTACCGCTGCTAAATCAGGATTTGTTCCTACTTTAAAGAAAATTTTGATCGATGCATTTCCATCATTGGTAGCTGAAGAAGTCATGTAGGTCATGTTTTCTACACCATTAATTTGCTCTTCAAGCGGAATTACAATACTTTTTAATACCACATCTGCATTGGCACCTGTATAACTTGCCGACACGTTTACCGTAGGCGGCGCAATATCCGGATACTGAGAAATAGGTAACTCAATTAGGCCCAGAACACCTAAAATGACAATAATAACAGATATTACTGTCGAGAGTACAGGTCTTTGTATAAATTTTTTAAACATTTCTTTTATTTTAAATCGGCGTATACTGTTTCTGCTTTTTGATTTTGAGCTTTAATCTCGCTTCCTTCTTTAAGAGCAGCAACTCCTTCTAATACAATTTCGTCACCTGCTTTTAAACCGCTTGTTACTACATAATAATTATTAGTTGTGTTTTCAAGTACCGTGATATTCACATTTTTAGTTTTATTGTCTTTTCCTAAAACTACTGCGAATATTTTATCCTGAAGTTCAAAAGTTGCGCTTTGAGGAACTATGATTACATCTTTCACGTCATTTGGAATTCTAACTGTTGTGCTGCTTCCACTTCTGATAACTCCTCTTGGATTTGGAAAACGAGCTCTGATATTTACCGTTCCGGTTTCCGTATTAATTAATCCGTTTACGGTTTCTATTTTACCTTTTTGATCGTATGCAGAACCATCTGAAAGCAATAAAGAAACTGCCGGCAGACTTTTAATTTTTTGATTTAATGAAGCTCCGGAATCTTTAGTAAAATTCAAAAGTGCTTTTTCATTTAAAGCAAAATAAGCATATACATTTCCAATGCTCGAAACAGTAGTTAAAGGCTCTGTTGTATTTGAACTTACCAAACTTCCTAAACGAAACGGGATCGAACCTACAACGCCGTCAACCGGACTTGTTACAGTTGTATATCCTAAATTAGTTTTAGCATTTACTAAAGCGGCATTTGCCTGAGCTAAAGAGGCTACAGCAGATTCATAAGTATATTGTGCCGATTCTAAATCGTATTTACTAATAATTCCTTTTTCAACCAAGGGCCTTACTTTGTTTACAGCTAATTTTGCTGCACTTAAATCAGCCTGAGCACTTTTAATACTGGCAGATGCTGTACGAACTTGCTGCTCGTATTCTGGCGCGCTTATTTTAAATAATGGCTGTCCTGCTTTTACAACTGCTCCTTCATCAACAAAAATTTTATCGATGTATCCTTCAACTCTAGGTCGGATTTCTATATTCTGCTGGCCTTGAATACTGGCTGGATAATCGCTGTTTAATGTAGCAGATTCCGGCTGTAAAGTCAGCGTTTTATACTCTTTAACCTGCGGTGCGCCTCCGGCCTGAGCCGATTTATCATTTTTACCGCAAGATGCGATAATAACTGATGCTGCGAGAATGCTTAAAAATGATTGCTTATTCATTTGAAATAATATCTAATTATCGATTATATGACAACAAAAGAAATAAAATATAACAAGCAAAAATTTTGAAATAGACGGAGAGCAAATGACAATCGATAAAGATAGCCTGACACACGATGGGATTTTTTAAAAGTTAAACAAGCGTTTAATTCCTAAACTCATCGGCTCAAAAATGGTTTTTACGGACTGTAATTCTGTTTTTAGCGATTGGTTCAAAATCGCATTTAAATAAAGAGTAATATTGTCAAAAAAAGATAAAATTCGAAATGGCACCAAAAATATACAGACCTTATTATTTTACCGGACTTCATATTCTGAGCTGGGTATTATTGGGATTTATCATGTTGTTTTACATGCCTTTAACCTGGAATGTAATACTTCCCGGTGTGTTTTGGATTTGGCAGATCGTTGTATTGGTTTTACTAATTATCATTTTTTATTCTAATGCTAAAATCATAGTTCCAAAAACCATTATAAAAGACAATACTTCTCCGTTTTTGATTTGGGCTTTTCTCACCGTTTTTGCCATGCAGGTTATTGCTTATTTTTATACTTCTCAAACCGATCTTCACAATAAAATCAGTTTAGTTTTAGGGTTTAAAAAATACCGAAATCCATATTTTGACAATTATGTTTTAATGCTCACTTTATTGGTTTTAGGAATCAGCACGAGCTGGGCAATGTTACAGCATTGGCAGAAAGCCGCACAGCACAAACAAAAACTGGAACAGGATAAAACGATGGCCGAACTGGCAATGTTGAAAGCGCAGATTAATCCGCATTTTTTCTTTAATTCCCTAAACAGTATTTATTCGCTTACGTATACAAATATTGAAGATTCGAGAAATGCGCTTCATACGTTAAGCCGAATGATGCGCTACTTACTTTACAGTACGGAAGAAACAACTACTTTATTAAAAGAAGCCGAGTTTATGAGAGATTTTATCTCGCTGATGAAACTTCGTGCAAACAAAAAATTAACGATTACAACCGATATTCCGGAAAAGATACACGATTACCCAATTGTTCCGATGTTATTACTACCTTTAGTAGAAAATGCTTTTAAACACGGCATTCATGCTACGGATAAAAGTGAAATTTATATTTCGCTGAGACAAGACGGAAGTAATCTTGAATTTGAGGTAAAAAACACCTATTTCGAAAAAACAGCAACGACTGATGAAGGCGGAATTGGTTTAACGAATACAAAACGCAGACTTCATTTAATTTACCCAAATAAACATACGCTGACAGCCGGCATTGGTAAAAACGGAATGTATGATGTAAAACTGCAAATAAACTTAGAGTAATGACAACATTAAAATGTATAGCAGTAGATGATGAACCTCTCGCATTAAGACTTGTCGAAACTTTTATCGAACAAACTCCTTTTTTACAATTAACGGCAAGCTGTGATAATGCTGTTGAAGCCATGAGTATAATTCGGGAAAAACAGCCAGATCTTGTTTTTCTGGATATCAATATGCCTAATTTAACGGGAATGGAACTGGCGAGACTTTTGCAGGAACAGCCGGGTTTAGTGCCAAAAATCGTTTTTACAACGGCTTACAATCATTATGCTATTGAAGGTTATAAAGTAAATGCAGTCGATTATCTTTTAAAACCTTTTAGTTATGAGGAATTTCTGCGCGCTGCAAATAAAGTATTGCAAATAACAGAAGAAGCTTCAAACAACTTCCAGACGGTTGCTGCAGATGACGAATTTATTTTCTTAAAAGTAGAATATCAATGGGTTCGAATTCCACTTAAAGAAATTTTATATATCGAAAGTTTAAAAGATTATGTAAAAGTACATCTTGACGATTCTCAAAAAGGAGTGCTTTCGCTGATATCCTTAAAAGCTTTAGAAGAAAAACTACCATCGGCAAAATTTATGCGTGTTCATCGCTCGTTTATCGTTTCTCTTGACAAAATAAACGCCATTACCAAGAATTCAATTTTCATTGGAAAAACTGAAATTACGGTGGGCGAACAATACAAAGAAACGTTTAAAACGATTGTCGATAAATGGCTGAAATAATATTGAAAATTAAAATATCATGCAAAAAAGATCCAACAAATATTATCTAACTCTAAGCTTAAAAGAATATGCCAACGGCGACACGCATCCGGCAAAAGAACTGGGAATAGAATTCGATAATCACGACGAAATTTTCGGAATCATCCAAAAAATAAAAGACAAAAATATATTCGAAAATCCGCATGAAGCCACACAATTTGCACTTGGTTTAAAATTGTTCAGCGAAATAAAACTAAAACACCGAAATAATCCTTTATTTGATGAATTGAATGAAGTGTTTCCTGTTTTTATGAAGAAGTTGAAAAGTCTTTAAACGGAAGTTTTCAGTCGCAGTCACAGTTTTCAGTTTCTCCAGCTAAAACTATTCACTAAGGAATATTCATAATTCATAATCAACAATTAACTTTTTATTCCCTAATTTAGTTATCCCAAAAAATCAAGATCATGGATAACAAAATAACCAAAGAAGATATCAGTCAGGAAGTATTTGATTTATATGATGATTATGCTCATAATAAAATTAACCGAAGACAGTTTGTAGAAAAACTTTCCATATTTGCGGTTGGTTCGCTTACACTTCCGTCACTTTTAAGTTTTATGACGCCCAATTATGTCGACAGTATTTTAGTGCAGCCAACAGATCCTAGATTAAAAACGGGCTACATCAACTACGATTCTCCAAAAGGCGGCGGTTCTATAAAAGGGCTTTTATCGCAGCCCGCTGAAACCAAAAAGAAATTACCCGGAATAATTGTGGTTCACGAAAATCGCGGACTTAATCCGTATATTGAAGATGTGGGAAGAAGAGCTGCAATTGAAGGATTTATTACTCTTGCACCAGATGCCTTGTCGCCATTAGGCGGTTATCCCGGCAATGATGACCAAGGTCGAGAACTGCAAAAGAAACGTACCAAAGAAGAAATGCTCGAAGACTTTATTGCTGCTTACGAATATCTTAAAGCGCACCCAGATTGTAACGGTTATATTGGCGTTGTTGGTTTTTGTTTTGGTGGATGGATTTCGAATATGATGGCGGTAAAAATTCCCGATTTAAAGGCTGCGGTTCCGTATTACGGCGGACAGCCAACAAAAGAAGAAGCTGAAAAAATAAAGACTCCGCTCCTATTGCATTACGCAGGTTTAGATACTCGTGTAAACGAAGGCTGGCCGGTATTTCAGGAAGTTTTAAACAAAAATAAAGTCGAAAATACCGCTTATTTTTATCCAAATGTAAATCACGGTTTTCATAACAATACAACGCCAAGATACGATGAAGCAGCGGCAACGCTGTCGTGGACGAGGACTATCGATTTTTTTAAAACCAAACTGAAAAAATAAACGGGAATTCTCCAACAATGACAAAAACCAAACCATCGGTTTATTTCTATATTCCAAAACAGGTAACTTTACTTGATTTGAGCGGAGTTGTCGAAGTATTTCAGGAAGCTCGTGATTTGGGTTTAGATTATCAGCTGGTATTTATCAGCGGGCAATCTTCTGTAAGTTCAAATTCAGGTTTAGAACTTTCTTCCTTAATTCATTTTACAAAAGTTAACCCTCAGAAAGAAGATATTATTTTTATCTCCGGATTTAGCACTCGTTCTTTACATACCATTTCTGATGATCCAGATTTTTTTGACTGGCTGCATAAAGCAAATCAAAATCAAACTACAATTTGCAGTGTTTGTACCGGAGCATTTCTTTTGGCAAAATCCGGTCTTTTAGATTATAAAGAATGTACCACGCATTGGAAATTTGTTGAGAAACTTAAAAGTGATTTTCCTCTTCTAAAAACACAAAAAAATACGCTTTATACTAAATCTGAAAATATTTATACAAGTGCCGGAATTGTTACCGGAATTGATTTGGCTTTATTTCTAATTGAAGAAAGACACGGTAAAGAAACAGCATCAAAAATAGCCAAAGAACTCGTAGTTTATAAAAGAAGAAACGGAACCGAAGAACAGGAAAGTGTTTATTTACAATACCGAAATCATCGCGATGAAAAAATCCATACCATTCAGGATTGGATTATTTACAATTTAGAAAAAACGTCGACAATTGAATTTTTAGCCGAATTAGTTTATGTAAGTCCGCGAAATCTCACTCGAATTTTTAAGAAAGAAACAGGCGTAACAATTGCTGAATATCGCACCAAATTAAGAATTGAAAAAGCAAAAAGTCTTCTCGCTAATTCAGATTATAAAATTGAACATATTGCACATTTATGCGGTTATAAAACTTCTAAACAATTAAAAATTGTACTGCATCAAAATAGCGATACTTTGAGTTCTTCTATCAAAAGTCTGTTGTCCTAAACCGACTATTGTTTGTCCTTTTTCTGCATTTAGTTCCAAAGTACATTTGTAATCTAATCAAATAGATAAACAAATGAAACTTAGAGAAAAAAATCCCGCTTTGGTCATAATTGACATGCAAAAAGGTTTTAATGAAGAAGACTTTTGGGGCGGCAACCGAAACAATAAAGATGCCGAAACAAAAATTGCAATAATTCTTAAAGAATGGAGAACGCTGCAATTACCCATTTTTCACATTGTGCACAGTTCTGTACATCCAAATTCAAAATTGCATCCTTCTAATCCCGGATTTGAAATTAAAGATGAAGCAAAACCAATTGGCAATGAACCTGTAATTACAAAAAATGTAAACAGCGCTTTTATTGGCACGGATTTAAAAGAAAGACTAGACTCGCAAAACATCACCAATCTTGTTATTGTGGGTTTAACTACCAATCACTGTGTTTCTACAACAACCAGAATGTCCGGAAATTATGGTTATGAAACTTTATTAATTGCGGATGCTACAGCTACGTTTGACAGAATGGGTGTAAATGGCGAAAAGTTTGATTCAGAATTAATTCATCAAACTACTTTAGCCAGTCTGCATAAGGAATTTGCAGAAGTAATTACGACAGAAAAACTATTGGAATTAGTATAAAATAATCACAGCTTTTTAAACCAGTTTAGCATTATAAATCAAAAAACTGGATCATTTTTTAGTTAGGATGCCTACCTAAGTTTGTCATGACAATAATGTCCTAACAAAAAATCAAAAAAATGAAAAAAGCAATTTTAGCAGTAATACTAGTTATTACCCTGCAAACCGCAGCGCAGGAAACAAAAGCACCGCAAGGTTATACGTACGGAACTAAAGAAGTAGCAAAATCACCATTTACACTTGAAGAATTAAAACTTTTAGAACAATCTTTACTTTTTTCTGAAGAAGATGTAAAGTATTTACAAATGAGTCACGACATTCTTGAAGGCCAAACAGATGCCATTTTGGACGTTTGGTACGGATTTGTGGGATCGACGCCGCAATTGGTTTACTTTTTTGGAAACACCAAAACCGGAAAACCAGACGGAGAATATTTGGCAAAAGTCAGAGGTCGTTTTAAAATGTGGATTCTCCAAACGACTGAAGCAAAATACGATCAGGATTGGCTTAATTACCAATATGAAATTGGCTTAAGACATTACACCACCAAGAAAAACAAAACAGATAACGTTACTTCTGTTCCTGTGATCAATTATCGTTATATTCCGGCTTTAACCATTCCGGTTACAACGACGTTAAAACCATTTTTGGCAAAAACCGGAGCAAGTACTGCCGATGTTGATAAAATGTATAATGCCTGGGTAAAAAGTGTTTTAATGCAAAGTATACTTTGGGGTCAGCCTTACATGAAAAAAGGAGAATTCTAAAACCAAAAAACAGCCTAAACTAATGATCAGTTCTGGCTGTTTTTTTATTTATTGCACGACAAAATTATTGTAAATTTGGTCTATCCACAAAATACACTTTTAATTTAAATCACTAGTCCAGATGCTCAGACCTTGGCAATTTGAAATTCACTTAGATAAAAAATCAGACAAAGCACTTTACCTGCAAATTGCTGATGCTATTATCAATGCGGTTAAATCCGGAAAACTAACCAGTGGAAATGCTTTGCCCGGAAGCCGTCAACTTGCTGGACTATTAAATGTGAACAGAAATACGGTAATTGAAGCTTTAGATGTTTTAATTGCCGAAGGCTGGCTGATTACGATGGAACGAAAAGGAACTTTTATTGCCGATATCCTGCCTGAAATCAGCCCGAATAAAAAAGCAGAAACACAAGTAAATATTACAGTCGAAAACCATAAACCGCATCTCGTTTTTGATGACGGACTTCCCGACAGCCGCCTTGCTCCTATGAACGATCTGGCCCGTGCATATCGAGAAATATTCAACAGAAAATCGCGCTGGCAGATTATGGGTTACAGCAATGAACTTGGGAATATCGAATTTCGAAAAGCGATTGTACAAATGCTGAATTTTAAACGCGGAATGAATGTTTCTCTGGATGAAATCTGCATAACACGCGGCAGTCAAATGGCAATGTATCTGGCGGCGCATTGTTTATTGTCAAAAGGAGATTATGTGATAATCGAAAATCCCGGTTATAAACCTGCCTGGGAAGCGTTTGAAAATGCCGGTGCGAGTCTGCTTCCGGTTAGTGTTACCAAAGATGGTTTGGATTTAGATGAAGTCGAAAATCATCTTAAAAAACATTCTTCTGTAAAAGCGATTTATGTAACGCCGCATCACCAGTTTCCAACTACGGTTACGATGAGTTTGAAGAAAAGATTAAAACTTATTAAACTTTCGAATCAATACGGATTTACGATTATTGAAGATGATTATGATAATGAGTTTCATTTCGGACAACGTCCAATATTGCCCATTTCGAGTTACAGCAATGCGAAAAACTTTATTTACATTGGAACTTTGAGTAAAATTGTAGCTCCGGCTTTGCGAATTGGTTACGTTGCAAGTTCTTCTCAAAATATTGAAAAAATAGCGAATCACCGCAGAATAATTGATGTTCAGGGTGATAATATTATGGAAGAAGCGGTTCTGCATCTTATCAATGAAGGGAAAATTAAGAGACATCTCAAAAAAACAAACCTGATTTACAAAGCCAAAAGAGATCATTTTGAAAGCCTTTGCAAACTTCATTTAAAAGATAAAATTACTTTTATTAAACCCGAAGGCGGTTTGGCTTTTTGGATTGTTCCGAATAAAATTGTTAACTCAGAAAAAATCTGCACCGAATTGCTTTCAAAAGGAATCAAAATTATGTTTCCTGAAAAATTCAGTTTTGGCACTCCAATAAATGGATTTAGATTAGGATATGCATCGCTTACCGAAGAACAAATGGAAGAAGGAATAAAAGCAATTTCAAAATATTTATAAACGAACTGGTTTGTGATCGTTACAATCTAATCTGATGTCTTTTGTTTCTAATTTAATGCCCATTAATCGGCAATACTTATTTCCGTTTTGCTGTACAAAATAACCGCAATTGTGACACGTACTCTGAACATTTATAACTTGCAGATTATGCAATTGCTCAATTACAGAACTAAGATTTTTCCATAAAATTGATTTCTCCTTTTCAGGTACAATTTTTACTAAATCAAATAAAGGATCTGTAAAATCTTCGGTAACTAAAACCATTTCTAAACCTTTAGTTGTTAGTTCAATTGTAGAACTTCTGGAATCATTGACATTTACAACTTTTGTAATGTATTTTTTTTGTTCCAAAATTTTAATCGTGTCGCTTATTGTAGCTTTTGTTAAATGGAATTCTTTCGCCAGATAACTTACCGTTGCTTTAGTTTTGGTGTGATGTTTTATAAATATCAAAACCTGAATTTGTATCGGACTCAAATCGTGTTTTTTTGCTTTTTCCCACAACAAAACCCTGAAAACCTGCGATAAGCGTTCAAATCCTGCCGTAATTTTTCCGTCTAAACTATTGTTTTGTGTTTCTAAATCGAAGATATTTTTCATAATTATAACAAATAAAATAGACTGAAAGCCCCCACACTTTCAGTCTACGAATTAATAATTCTAAACGAAAAATTTAATAACAGTTTTCCATTTCAATAATCGAAAAACCGTCTTTAAGAATTTGATTTTCTATATCTGCAGGAGCTTTATCGATATGACAAAATCTGCATTCTTTTGAGGTCAAAGGCTGACCTTCCTGTAAAACTGTTTTAAGGTATGCTTTACCATATTCAAAAACCTGATTTGCATCTTCTGTAGTTTCATCAACCAAAATATCAAAATGCATTATTTTACCGTCTTTTCGGGTTACATAAGTATCCCATACTGCTACTTTCATCTTATTTTTATTTTTTTATTTGTTGTGTTGTTATTTTTAAACACATAGAGACATAGTTTTTAAAGCGTAGTAAAGGCGTTTCACTTGTTTAAACAAACATAGCTATGTGTTAGAAACTAGTTTCTTTTTGCGCTCTTTTTAAAAGAAAAAATCTATGTTTCTATGTGTTAAAAATTAAATTCCTTGTTTTGTTTTAAGTATATTATTTACTCTGATAAGTCAACTTTGTCAAAGTTTAAAACTTTGACAAAGTTTGAAGACTATTTGTATTTACCCAATCACTTCTTCCATAGAAGCACCAAAATTAATGTGCAATACATTCCCGTTTGGCGTTACCAAAGCCGGAACTGATTTTATACCAGCCTTTTGAGCTTCAGCAATTCGAGATCTGTCTTCTCCGATGTTTACTACTTCAACATCTTTTACTAAATTTAAAATGTCGTGTTCTGCGCTTACGCAAACTGGACAACCTGCATGATAAAAAATTGAATTACTCATCTTGATTTGATTTTAATTTGACTTTATTGCCGAGACAAAATTAGGCAGGATACCTAACCATTAAATAATCCAGTTTTGTCATTTCTGAGCATTTTCTGGTCTGGTTTCTTTAAGAATCTGGACTAGTTCATATAGAAAAAACTGGATCTTTTTTACATTCCACGATTGCGATACCTTTGTGAATATGAAAGAGGATATTATTTTTAATTTGAAACAGGTTCACGATCGTATTGAAAATGCCTGTAAAGTTTCGGGCAGAGATGTTTTTGATGTGCAATTATTATTGGCAACCAAAACTGTTCCTGCAGAAAGAATACAAATTGCAATTGAAGCCGGAGAAAACCTGATTGGTGAAAATAAAATGCAGGAGTTCAGAGATAAGGATTCTGAATTAAAAGATTTAAAAATAGAACGTCATTTTATTGGTCATTTACAAACTAATAAAGTCAAAGATGTTTTAAAATATGTAAGCTGTATTCAATCTCTGGATCGGTTAAGTCTCGCAGAGGAATTACACAAACAACTTTTAAAAGAAAACCGAAATCTTGATGTTTTTATTCAGGTCAACACTTCTTTTGAAGAAAGTAAATTTGGATTGCAACCTTCAAAAGTTGTTTCTTTTATTAAAGAAATCAGGAAGTATGACACTTTAAAAATCAAAGGATTAATGACGATTGGATTATTAGATGTTGAGAAAGAAAAAATGCGTCCGTCGCTTCGTTTGCTTCGAGAAATAAGGGATGAAATTTATGATGCAAAAATTGATGGAATAACCAATTTAAAACTTTCGATGGGAATGTCTCAGGATTTAGAGTTAGCTATTGCCGAAGGTTCAAACATGGTGCGAATTGGAACTTCTATTTTTGGAAACCGTTTTTTAGGGAAAGAAGTCTGGAATGAAAATATTGCAGAATAAAACTTAATTTTGCACCAAATAAAATCTCAAATGAATCTGTACGAACTTGTTGTAACCGATACTGAAAAAATTGCGCTTGAAGATCTGCTTTTTAGCAAAGAGAATAAATCTGCCTTGCTTCAAACAATAAAAGAGCATAAATACATTGAAGAATTAAAAAAGTACAATTTAAAAGTTGATAATAAAATTCTGCTTCACGGGCATTCTGGCTGCGGGAAAACGACAACTGCAAAAGCTATTGCAACGGCTTTAAATAAAAGTATTGTTATTATCAATCTGAGCACTTTAATCAATGCTAAAATTGGTGAAACGTCTAAAAATGTAAAAGCTATTTTCGATAAAGCGATTCGCGAAAAAGCTGTTTTATTTCTGGATGAATTTGATCAAATTGGAAAAAGCCGTGAAAGCGACGACAAAGATGTTGCCGAAATGAGACGTTTGGTAAATACTATTATTCAGTTAATCGATTATTTACCAACAGATAGTTTTCTGATTTGCGCTACCAATTTTTACAACAGTATAGATACAGCTTTACTGCGAAGATTTCAAATTAAACTAAAGTTTGAAATGCCAAACGAAAAGGAATTGGATATTTATTACGATAAAATATTGGCTGATTTTCCTGTTCATTTTCAGGATATTCCACGTAAATATGATATTTCTTATGCTGAAGCAAAAGATTATATTCAGACGATAATGAAAAGACAAATTATTGCTGAACTGGAACTTAAAGAACAAAAAATCAGCGAAACTATTTCATAAAAAAACGCCTCATAAATGAGGCGTTTTTTAAACAAATTAAATTCTGATAACTAAGCTTTTGCTTTTCTTTTTACTGTACAGCCAATTTCTTTAGTTTGAGTTACAGCTGGTTTTTGACCGCTTTTTAAAGATGCAATTACATCTTCGGCATATTTTACTTTTTCCGCTTTTGTTCCTTCGGGATCGTTGTCAATTGCTCCAACATATTCTACTACATTTCCTTTTGCAGTTTTAGAAACGATAAAAATGTGAGGTGTACGTTTTGCTCCGTATTCGTCTGTAATTTTTTGTCCTGCATCAAATAAATATGGGAAAGGGTATTTTTTCTCTTTTGCCAAATCCTGCATTTTATTGAAAGTATCTGCCGTAGAAGCTTCCGGATCGTTTGGATTAATGGCAATTACCGGATATCCCTGTGGTTTGAATTTTTTATCTAAATCAATGATTCTTTGCTCATAACCTACAGCGTAAGGACATGTATTACAAGTAAAAACAACGATATAACCTTTAGCATTTGGAAAACTTCCAAAAGAAACTTCTTTATTGTCTACATTTTTTAACTTAAAATCCGGTGCAGTATCTCCGGCTTTAAGAGTTGTTCCTGTTTGCGCCTGCGCTAAAAAGGCAGAAAGTGCCAATGCGAATAATAGAATTATTTTTTTCATGGTTTACGGGTTTACAGTTTTTTATATTCAGTTAATAATTGTTCATAGGTAAATTCACTTTCTACAAATTTTCGTTTGTCATCTTTGATAAAAAGTGTTGCGGGAATACTTCCTGACCAGCTTGGATCAATTCGGTCGATAAATTCCTGCGGACTGCTTTCGTTTAAAAGAAATACTTCATTTTTAAGGTTTTTTCTTTTCACAAACGGAACGACATTCGAACTTAATTTTGATTTAAAATCAAGACTTACTAATAAAACGGCCAATTTTTCGGATTTGTGTTCTGCGCTGAGTTTTTCGAAATGCGGCAGTTCTTTAATGCAGGGTGCGCACCAGGTTGCCCAAAAATTGACTACATAAGTACTGTCTTTTCCGTTTTTGATTCTTTCATTAAGTTGATTGATATTTAACAGCTTCACATTCTGACTATAAGCTGAAATTGAAAAAACACCAAATAGAAATACATACAAAAAAGACTTGATTTTCATGAGGTACAGTGCTTTAGGATTAATTTGTGCCTTACAAATATAAACTAATGAAATCTTACTTTTTGTTAATGAAAATTTAATGCAGGAAAAAAAATTGCCACAAAGGCACAAAGACGCAAAGTTTTATTTCTCAAAACAAAAAAATGTTCCATGGGAACATTTTTTTAATAGTTTTTTTGATATCGTTGCGTAGGAACTTTTGATATTACATTCCGCTTTTAATATTTACATTATTAACAAACAAAAGTGGCTGCATCGTATCCATTTTGGTTAAAGATAAAATCCCATTTTTATTCTCATTTATGGCAATTATTTTAAAACAAAATTCATTTCCGTCTTTATCCATTAAAGTTATAAATTCGGTATTATCATCTGAATTATTTTGACAGCTATGTGAAATAGTGTAGCGAAACATAACCTTAAAGGTATCCTTGTCATAATTATACAATTTTCCATCTGAACCAAATATCCATTTTGCATTTCGGTTTGCATCATTATACCAGGTTCCGATAATTTTTTTTGATGAAGGATCTTCAGATTGATTCTGTGCAAAGACTGCTGAGATTTGCAATAAAAACAGTAGAATTAAAATTAGTTTTTTCATATTCTTTTATTCTTTAATTATGTATTAATCCAAGTAAATTTAGGATTGTCTATAACATTGCATTTCCTGCAAAAAGTTTTAATGTGTTATGATAAGTCAAATTTAATGAAATAAAAAAGTCGCCAAAAATATTTTTTATAATCTAAATATCATAAAAAATCATTAACCATAAAATTTTGCTAGAACTATTCCGTAGGAACAATTCATTGGTAGAAAAAATATTTGCGTTTTCGATATCGTTCCGTAGGAACGTTTGGTAATACATAATTGGTTATTTCAAAATTGTAATACAAATGTTCTCTATTATAATCAAACGTTCCTACGGAACGTTATTTTCATTAATCAATTTAGGACTACCTACAAGATGTTCCTACGGAACATAATATTTTAATGAATACAAAAAATTATCTTCCATTACCAACAATTGATAACTTCAAAACGAAAATGTTCCGTAGGAACATCTCATTGGTAGAAAAAAAATATACGTATTTTAGTTACGTTCCATAGGAACGTTTGATATTACAAAATTGGTTCTTTAAAAATATATTGTTCGTCATATTCTATTTCAAATGCTTTTAAAAGCTTCTGATATTCCTCCAAAAATGTTTCTTTTTTATGATGCTGTTCCTGATTTTGTATATAATGAATTACATTCTGAACATGACTCCTTGAATATGAAAATGCTCCGTAACCTTCCTGCCAAGCAAAATTCACGGAGAATTTTTGTTCTTTAATCCATTTACTTGTTTCTGTCTTTACATTTTGAATTAGTGAAGAAACAGATTGCGTTGGGCGCATTCCTATAAATATATGAATATGATCTGGCATGCTGTTTATACAAAGCATTTTATGTTGATTTGATTGGATTATGCCAGTTATGTATTGATGTAATCTGTCTTTCCATTCTGCTGCAATTAATCCTTTTCTGAATTTTACTGCGAATACAAATTGTATATGTAATTGTGTGTATGTGTTTGCCATCTTTGTGTATATTATCAAACGTTCCTACGGAACGTAATAAAAAATAATGCTATTTAAGTCTACCAATGAAATGTTCCGATGGAACATTTCATTTCTAAAATTTCTATAAAATTAACTAACATCAAATATTTAGAATATCTCATAAAAGTCCTTTAAATATTAATTTAGGGTGAAAAGCTTATTCTCATCTGAAGAATTATCTAAACCAGTTTCTTTCAATAATACTTTGTATTATATAACCAACTGTTAATTATGCAACTATAATTTATTTTCCTGTAAAACATTCCGTCTACACGCTTGTTAACTTTGTAAAATACAACTTTAAAACGTAAAGCCATGGAAAAGCAAAACAACTATGACTACGGTCATACGGATCCGGATTTTATAGATCAAAATACGCTTGTAGATGGGACGTATTCTAATGAAGATCAATACAAACAGGATTTAAAGAAAGAAAATAATTGGGAATTTGGCGAAAGCGATCCTGATGTTATAGAGCAAAATACACTGATAGATAATGACAATTATGCAAGAGATGAAGATCCTTATCAATATCAGGAAGAGTTTATCGAAGATTTGAAACATCCTGAACAGGATTTTGAAAAAAATTCGAATGTTAGATCTGAAAATATTCCAAATGAGGAAAGAATCATAAATGAAGATGATGCCATTACCAATGACGGTGAAGAAAATGATTTTGATGATGAGTATGATCCGGATTTAGATTCTGAAGATGATTTAGAAAAAGACGGAGATCTTGATAATGACGAAGAGTTAGACGATTTTGACGCTGAACATTATCCGGAAAACCACCCGAGAGAATAAGAAAAACTAGTTAAAGCATTATCAGTTTATGACTATAGCAACTCAAATTTTCTGGCTGTTTATACTGGCTGTTCCCATAGCTTGTATCAGCTGGACTATAACGCACGAAGAGATTTTTAGAGAACCTCATGAATGGTGTGTAAAACGGTCTCAAAATGAGAAGTTTTTACTCACTAGAAAGTTCTTTTATCTTTTTACCTGCGAATATTGTTTTAGTCATTACGTTACAATTGGCTTTTTATTTTTGACAGATTATAAACTTTTGTTAAACGACTGGCGCGGTTATATTTTGGCCGGGTTTTCGCTGGTGTTTATGGCAAACATTTATATGAGTCTTTTTGCACTTCTTCGACAAGCTATAAAAAAAGAAAAAGTGGAAATTGAAAAAATTGAGACTGAAACTGATAAAGAAAAGAATATTAACAAATAGAAATACGTATAATTAAATAAATAAAAATCATGGAAAATTTACAATTCATTGACCCATTATTGCACGGAATAAAACCTATCGAAAATAATACTGCTAATCTTTCTGTAAAACAGCTGGCTATTGCCGGATTTGGTTCTATTTTAGTTGGAGCTGTTTTAAAGAAAACCGGACATAATAAAGCTGCCGCAATTGTAGGAAGTCTTGCACTGCCATTATTGTCTGCAGCAGTTTATAAAAAAGTAGCAAAGTAATAAAAGAAAAACGTTTGCTAATTGCGAAAATGCCCGTTAAGGTTTTAAACCTAACGGGCATTTTCTATTAATGTCATGTTTGTTTTTATTTGCTGATGATCAATTATCTAATTGTCGCATTCTCTAATTAGCTAATTTATTAATTAGCCGGCAAATTTATATTTCCTTCAACCCAGTTTAAGGCTTTGTTGAAAGCTTCTTTTTTAAATCCGTGGAATTCTCCGGGAACTACATAACTGAACCCGTTTGTGAAAGAGATAATATCTTCAGAATCTGTTACGATGGCCGCCCTATTCCATTTCCCTAAATGTTTTAATCCTAAAAGTGCATCCTGAAGCCATGCACCGGCTGTGAAATTTTTAATATCAGTGTCGAGTACCAATAAAAAATTGATTTCGTTAGTTTGCTTTACTAAATGTTCTACTGCAGGAACCACAGCGGTTAAAAAATCTTCTTTTGTTACTTCTGCCAATGCTCTAAAGGCAACAATGTTATCGGTAGTGTCAATTTGATGTATCATGGTTTTTTACACTTTTTGAGTTATTTAAATAGTTGTTTTATTCTTTTGATATCCAATATCAAATGCTACTCAAATTTACTTATTTTCAAACAGTTAAATCTTACATTTTTCTTAATTGTTTATTATATTTTTTTCAGTTTCTGAGATTCTAAGATGCTAAGGTTCTAAGTTTTTTTCTGTAGAGACGCACAGCAGTGCGTCTAACGTCCAATATTCCATTCCAATAAAACATGTGTTGTTCTCACGCGATGTTAGACGCACTGCTGTGCGTCTCTACGGAAAATCTTTGTCAATTTAATATAACCTGTTGCAATAAAAACCTTTGTCCCTTTGCATCTCTGAACCTCTGTTCCTTAAAAAGAAAAAACCTGCTTCTTTCGAAGACAGGCTTTTTTCAAAAAAAAATAAAAAATAAACTAACACAAACTCTTAATTGTATCCTTGGTTTTGTTTAAACAGTTTTTGATCGATAACTGTTTGTGGAATTGGAAAATATCTTCTGAATGGCTGAGTAGCAGCTTTTGCAGTTCCGGCTAAATCAAATTTTCCAAAACGGATGCTCTCTGGTCTTCTTTGTAATTCCCAGTATAATTCGAAACCTAATTCTTTATATAATTGCGCTCCATCTAATGAAGTAAGCGCTTTTCCCGGAGCATTTGCAAATAATGATTCTCTTTTTCTGCTTGTACGCAATTTGTTCAAATCATCCATTGCTGGTCCTGTGCTTCCTTTTCTGTAAAGTGCTTCAGCTCTCATAGCGTACATTCCACCTAAACGGAATAAAGGAATATCAACATTACTGTTTCCGTTTCCTCCTTCCGGATCAAACTCATATTTAAATACACGAGCACCCTGATTGATTTCATTTTGAGCAAAAACAGATTTAGTAGGATCTGCAAACGTTAATGATGGTGTAAAATCCATTCTCGTAGTAGTACTTTTTTCCATAACTAATGGAGAAACTTTAATACGGTTACCAATCATTTGAAAAGATGCAGAAGTCAATAATACAGGACCATATTGAGGTCCGGCCTGAATACCTCTGTTAAAATGGAACCAAGGTTGTGCTGGGCTGCTTTTAGGAACAATATCTGTTGCAGGCACACTTACATCTGTACCATCATTCATAAACCATGTACCATCAGCATATTGATAATGCTGCTCAAATCTTGGATCGTCATGATTTCCATCCCAGCTTGCGTAGAATTCAGGAGTTGTACATGCTGCATTTGTTCCTCTGTTTAAAGCAGATGTTCTCTGGTTACGCTCCATACATACATAAGCAAAACTGTTAGATCCGTTACGGATATAATCTATCTTTTGAGAAATTGCAAAAATAAGCTCTTTACCATTATCGTTGTCTCTTGCAAAGTTTTTGAAAAAGTCGCTTTCTAAACTAAACTTCCCTGAATCAATCAATAATGAAGTGTAATAAATAACACGGTCCATATCTGTTCCTGTACCTGATACAGCTGGTTCATTAAAATTGAAATTTGATGAAGCATTGTAACGATCTTTAAATGTCGCACGATTTAAATACATTGTCGCTAAAAAAGCATAACCCGCTTGTTTTGTAAATCTTCCGTGGTACGTTCTTTGAGTTCCAATATCAGCCAAATCTGGTAATATCGCTTCAACATCTTTGATCAATTGGTCAATTTGAGTATCTGCTTTTAAAATTTGTATCGGTGCATCTACATTCAACGGATCTCTATATGGAGCTTGTCCGTAAAGATCTAATGTAGTATAGGTATAATATGCTAAAAGAGCTTTTGCTTCTGCTAAAAATAATTTCTTTTCAGGAAAAGTATTTTCTTCAGATGATTTAATTGCCGTTAAAGAACGTGTAATTCCGTTTGTCAATAAATCCCAGTTACCTACTATAATAGCATTACTTGAAGTCCAAGTAAATTCATGCATATCTCTCCATTTTCCACCATCTCCCCAGTCACTTCCGCGAGTTGGTAAAATAGCTTCATCTGTAGTATATTCCTGCATTGCAAAAACAGCTCCGTGATCTGTAAAAGTTCCGTCTCCAAGTCTGTCATATGCTGCAGCAAGCGAACCTGCAGGGTCTGTAGCATCTGTTCCTAATTTTTCATCTAATACAGCTTCATTAAGATCTGTACAGCTGTTTAATAGAAAAATAAAAGAGAATATCGTTATAATTTTTATGCTAAAAGATGTCTTTGTTTTCATGTTTTATTATAGTTTTAAAGTTGCTCCAAAACTGAAGGTTCTCGAAGTTGGGTAAGCAGCGTAATCAATACCTATAGATTGATTTCCTCCGTTTGATTTTGGACTGTTGATTAACGGATCATATCCTGTATAGTTTGTAATTGTGATCAGGTTATTTCCTGTTACATAAAGTGTTAATCCGTTGATCCAGTTTTGACCTTTTAAATCAAAATTGTAACCAATACGAGCTGCATTCAATCTAATAAAATCAGACTTTTCTAAGAAAAGTGTTGATAAAATTGGTGAGTTTGCAGGGTTTGCACCAGACTCATAATAACCTGTAGCAACGTTTCTGTCAGAAGCTAGGTTGTTAATATTTAATGCGTTCAATCCTGTATTATTCAATAAGTAACCACCTGTTTGTCCAATGATTGAGAATGAAAAACTAAAGTTTTTGTATCTCATGTCACTATTAAATCCGTAGTAAAAAGTTGGTAAAGCTCCTTCAATAATAATTCTGTCGCTGTTATCAATTTTACCGTCACCGTTTTGATCTTTAAAGATGTTTCCGCCTTTATCATCAAAACCAACATGTTGTAACAAATAAAATGAACCTGCTGCATAACCACTTTTGTAAATGTTAGCATTTACCCCAGATTGTCCAGGCCCTGAAATAGTTCCTGTTAAGATTTCTGAAACTGGTAAGTCCTCAATTTTATTGTTTAATGTTGCTCCGTTTGCATCAATATTCCAGCTAAGATCTTTAGTATCAACGATTTTTGAACCTAACATAATTTCAAAACCTTTGTTAACGATTTTCCCGTCAATATTTGTCCACACCGTTGTTGTTGGTTTCAAAGGGCTTGAAGGAACGTTTAAGATCGCATCTGTAGTTGTTTTGTTGAAATAATCAACAGTTCCGTACAATTTATCATTCCATAAACTGAAATCTAAACCTACATTGTATTGTGTAACAACTTCCCATTTCAAATCAGGATTTGCTGTTCTTGTTACAGAAACTCCGTTAACCAAATTCAAATCATCATATAAATAATATCCGTCTGGACCAGATAATGAATAACTTGCTTTAGTCAATTTGTTTTGAACTTCCTGGTTTCCTGTTTGTCCCCAGCTCGCTCTAAGTTTTAAGTTATTTATAGCGGTTGCATCTTCTAAGAAACTTTCTTTAGAAATATTCCATCCCAAAGCAAATGACGGGAAGTAACCGTATTTATTGTTATCACCAAAACGTGTAGAACCGTCAGCTCTCATCGAAGCTGTAAAAAGGTATTTGTCATTAAAAGAATAATTTAATCTGCCAAAATACGATTGTAATTCATTTTCCTGAGCATAACCTGTAGTTCCTGATTGAATTCCGGCAAATCCAGGATTAATTGATGGTTTTATACCAACTCCCTGAGCAGCAATTCCGTCAATACTGAAACTTGTTCCTGATCTTTCAAATTTTTGATAAGAGAAACCACCTAAAGCTTCTATTTTATGTTTGTCTAATGCAAGATTATAAGTTAAATAATGTTCAACTAAAGAGTTTTTAGAATCTAAATTATTTTGAACATATTTTCCTTTTGGATTTAAATCCGTCACGTTTGGATAAATAGTAGTATTTCTTTCAGCTGTAGAACGATCCAGACCAACATTTAATTTATATTCTAATCCGTCAATAATTCTTAAAGACGCTTCAAAATTTCCTAAAACTCGCAGCGTACGCGTTTGATCCTCATAAATACTCAATAAATAAGCAGGATTATAATGCGCATTCATGTTAAAGTTTGTGTAGTTTCCGTTTTCATCAAAAACTGATCTTGTTGGGTTTGCCATTAAAGTATGAACGATTAACTGTCCGTTAGAACCACCATCATCACTTGTAGGAACACCATCATCTTTAGTTTCACTTGCAGTAAGATTCATTTTTACTTTTAAACGTTTGTTATCTAAAAATGATTCTGCAGCATTGATTCTACCCGAAAGACGTTTGAAATTACTGTTACGAATAACACCTTCCTGATCCATTTGTGCAACAGATGCATAATAATTTCCTGATTCTGTTTGTTTTGCAAAAGACAACGCATTGTTTTTAGTAACTGCACTTCTGTAAATTACATCTTGCCAGTCTGTGTTTCCACCATGGTCAAATGCTTTATCTTTAATAGCACCTCTATATTGACTTGCACTTAAAACGTCTAATTTGTTAGCAACAGTCGAAACTCCCATATAAGAGTCAACAGTTAATGTTCCTTCTCCTTTTGAACCTTTTTTAGTTGTAACTAACACAACTCCGTTAGATCCTCTTGCACCGTAAATTGCTGCAGCCGAAGCATCTTTAAGAACCGTAATCGATTCGATATCACTTGTATTCAAAAAGTTTAATGGATTTTTTGCAGATGAGTTACCAAATCCAACATTACTTCCAGAAGGGCTCACATCATCATTAGTCAATGGCATTCCGTCAACAACAAATAAAGGTGTACTACCACTTCTGATAGATCCAACTCCACGAATCGTAACATTTACTCCTGCTCCTGGCTCACCACTTGTGTTTACCACACGTACACCTGCAACTTTTCCCTGAATTAAATTATCTACAGAAACGTTAACTCCTTGTTTGAAATTTGCAGCTTCTAATTGTGTAACTGCTCCGGTAACATCTTTTTTAGATTGTTTTCCGTAACCTACCACTAAAACTTCACTTAATTCTGAAGTGTTTGGTTCTAATTGAATAGTCATAAAACCTTTTTGAGCCGTAACTGTTTTAGTTTTATATCCTAAATAAGCAATTTCCAGCGTTTTTCCTTCTTCAACAGAAAGTTCAAATTCTCCATCAAAATTACTAACTGCTGCATTTTTAGTTGTAGCTTCTAAAATCGTTACACCGGGCATTGGCACTGCGTTCTCGTCAACAATTTTTCCTTTTACTTTTATTTTCTCAGCATCTACGGCTTTAGAAATTTTAGCAGAAGTTGTTTTCTGAATTAAAACTAATTTTCCGTTGATGTTATAATTGAAATTAGCTTTTTTTGAAAGATCACTCAAAATTGATGTAACCGATTCTTTACTATAATCTACAACATACGATGTGTTATCAGCAATTACAGCTTGTCCGTAACTGAACTTATAGTCAGTCTTCTGACTTAATTTTGAAAAAATAGAAACAAGTGTAGCTTTTTCTATTTTATTTTCTATTTTTGATTTTTTTAAGTTAGTTTTACTAAAACCACCCTGAATGGTTAGTAACGCTAGTACTAAAAAGATACAACTCTTTAGATTTAAATAAGAAGGTTTAAAATACATGATTTAAGTTATTGGTTTTTTTACGATACTTAATTATTAATGGCAGTTGTTCTCAGCAACTGCTTTTTTGTTTTTAATCCACTTTTACTATTTCGCCATAAACTTTGAATTTTAGGTTTGTGATATAATTTATTTGTTCTAAAACATTCTCTAATGCTGCGTCTTTTTTAATGAATACCGTTAACGGCGTTGCTAATACTTGTTCATTATCATATTGAAATAAAACTCCGTATTTATATTGTAAAATGGTGATAACGTGTTTAAGTGTAGTCTGATCCAGAGTAACATCTGTATTGTACCAATTGACCAAAAATGATTTATCAGCCAGTTGTTTGGTCAGTTTTTGCGATTCAAATAATGCTTCTTCATTTGGAACTAAATCAACGCTCTGCCCTTTTGAAGTAACATTTACTTTTCCTGTTACAACAATGACTTCGCATTTAGATTTTGACATTTGAATGTGAAATGAAGTTCCCACAACTCTAGTTTTAAGCTCGCCAGAAGTGATTATAAAAGGATGTTTCTTGTCTTTGGCAACTTCAAAAAAGGCATTTCCTTTTAATAAAACGACTTTTCTTTCGTCGCCTTCGAATTTTTCAGGATACTGAAATGATGAGTTTGCTGCCAGATAAATTTTCGAGCCGTCACTTAATTTGATAGATTTGGGATTCGATGACGTTTTAAATGATAATTGTTTTTCTTTTGCAAAATCAGGCTTAAAGAAAAAACCTAAACCAGCAAGAAAAAGAATACTGGCAGCCGCCATATATTTTAGGTACGGATTAAAATTGAATGCTTTTTTATGTACAATTCGAAGTTGAATTCCGTCGTATATATTTTTAGAAACTTCAACAGAATTTCCCATTGAAGATTCATCCCATTTAGAATTTTGATATTCGCTTAAAGCAAAATTATTCAGCAGATTTTCTTCTGCCTCTGAAGTTTTATTTCGAGAACTTTTATCTATAAGATATTCTAAACTATGTTTAATTCTTTTTATCATAATACTTATTGTTACCTATAAGTACCGAAAGTTTAAAATCGTACTATCCGGAAATATTATGAAACCATTAACAGAAAGTTATCTTAAAAATTTTGTTTAAAAAAGATAATTGGAGCTATCCAGGCCAGATCTTTCAAGCCTTCGCGTAATTGTTTTAATGCCGATGAAATTTGGTTTTTCACCGTTTGTTTTGAAATTCCAAGTTCTTCTGCAATTTGATCAATTGACATATCCTGAAATTTATACATTAATAAAACCTCTTTTCTTTTCTCCGGAAGCTGGTCTAATAAGGAATAAAGTAAATCCATTACTTCGGGATCAATTGACTGAAAGTTGTCAATAATGTAATCTTCAAATTTATCTTCCATAATCGTCTTATCGAAACGATTATTTTGATAATGTTTAAAGATCTGATTTTTTACCGCTCTGAATAAATAAGGTTCGATTGCATTAATGTTCAAATCGTCTTTTCGTTCCCATAAATCAATAAAAACATCCTGAACAATATTCTGCGCCAAGTCTTTATCCTGAGTCATCGTATAGGAAAAGGCATTGAGTTTCTGCCAGTAATCAGTATACGTTTTTTCAAAAATTTCAGGATTCTTCATTGGTTATTTTAATCACATTAAGTGATGTAAAATAAGGAAATGTTATACCAATAGTTTTTGCCTGAAAGTTATCTTTAAATTAAATTTTGAATTGTTTTGTTTTATTAATACTACGATTTTCGGGCAAAAATGATAATCGATTTGCGATTTCTTTTCGTTTAGCTAACACAAAAATTAAATTGCGGCGCTACATTAGTAATCTCTAAAATGTAATTCTCTTTTGCCGCGTCTCCATACTTTTTAATCCTAATTTCATCTAAAAATCATGAAACAAATTTTGTTTGCATTGCTTTTTGCCGGGACAGTACAATTGAGTCAAGCGCAAAATGAGAATTTAAAAATCAACCAAATACAAGTTATCGGTTCGCACAACAGTTACCGCCATAATATCGAACCTGACTTATTCAATTTTATTCAGGCAAAAGATACTACACGTTCACTAAAAGGTTTGCAATACACACACATTAGCCTTACAGACCAGTTGAATAAAGGTTTACGTCAATTAGAAATTGATGTTCAGGGCGATCCTCAAGGCGGAAAATTTGTACACCCAAAAGGTCTTGACATTGTAAAACCACAAGAAGCTTACGACCCAAATGGAGAAATGAAAAAACCGGGTTTTAAAGTTTTTCATATGATTGATATCGATTTTAGAACTTCTTGCTACACGCTTCAGGGCTGTCTTGCAGAACTAAAAAAATGGTCTGACGCAAATCCTGATCACGTTCCGGTTTTTATTACTTTAGAACCAAAAGACGATGATAGCTACTTGGGAACAAAAGCTGAGAAATTTACATCTGAACTTTTTGATGCTTTAGACAAAGAACTTCGTAAAGGTTTAGGAAATAAATTAATTACACCAGACATGGTTCGTGGAAAATACAAAACGCTTGAAGAAGCAGTTTTAAACAACAACTGGCCAACGCTAAAGAAAGCAAAAGGTAAATTCTTGTTTATTTTGGATAATAACGGAGCAAAAAGAGATTTATATGCTTTAAATCATCCGTCATTAAAAGGACGCGCGGTTTTCATCAACGCCGAGCCAGGAAAACCAGAAGCTGCAACAATATTCAGAAATAATCCTGAAGATGCTTCAATACCTGATTTAGTTAAAAAAGGCTACATAATAAGAACGAGAGCTGATGCTGATACAAAAGAAGCAAGAGCGAATGATTACACGCATTTCAACGCTGCGAAATCGTCAGGAGCACAAATCATCACTACAGATTATTACCTGCCGAGTACTTTCTTTAATTCTCCTTATCAAATTAAATATGATGATGGAACTTATGTGAGAGTTGATCCGGTTAATGGTGAAAAATAGTTTCAAGTTTTATTGTTTCAAGTTTCAGGTTCCTTTTGGGACTTGAAATTTGAAAAACATAAAGTATGTCATTTCGACTGAAAGGAGAAATCGCACTAGTGTATCGACAAAGATTGGCGATTTTCTTTGTAGATTAACGAGTGCGATTTCTCCTTTCAGTCGAAATGACAAAAATCTGTTTAAATCTGCGTCATCTGCGTGCCATTACTTTCAGCTTATGGCTGTGATTTTTTTAACGCAAAGAGCGCAAAGGTTTTTCGCAAAGTTTGCAAAGGGTTCTTTAAGTGTTTATTAATAAACGTAAAGTTCACAAAGCTTTATAAATAACAGCTTTGTGAACTTTGATTTTTATAAAAAATCTTCTTTAAAAAAACTCTGTGTTCTTTGCGAAAAACCTTTGCGCTCTTTGCGTTAAAAATATACATCTAACACTAAAATTACTTCAAGCTTTTAACTTCACCCGTTTCCAAATCAACTGTAAAATGATCTGCGGGAACTTCGTGCATGAATTTGTTAAAGATGACAAGAAATAACTTCATCTGTTTTTGCAAAGGTTTTGACGCTTCTTCTTTAGAATTCTCTAAATACAGCTTCGATAAAACCTTATAAGCTGCGACACGTTTTTCTCCAACATCTACAAGAGCTAATTCATCGGCGCTTCTAAAACGGTAAAAATCAATTAAAAGATCATTTCCTTTCCAGTTAAAATCTTCTTTTTTGAGGTTATTTTGAGCTAAAATTTGTTCCGATTTTGCTTCAGCCTCATTCCATTCTTTTTGAAATTGTGATTTGTTTTTCAGAATAGAATCAAAATCTTTATCCGATTGAATATTAGCTAAAACCAATAAATCATTGGCAGAAACATTCAGAATAAAATCCTTAAAAGCAGAAGGCCAGTCATCAGATAAAAATCTTAATCGAACCAATTCCTTCAAATGGAAATCGGTGAAATCGTGGTAATTTTTAGTTTTCAGAATATCGATATTCCAAATGTCCTTTGCGTTCTGACTTTGTAAAAACTGATATTCCATTTTATACAAATCAAAAAGTTCATCAAATCCTTTAACCTCATCAATTGTAATAGTTTGAATATCTACCAGATTATCTTTTTTAATCGTCAATAATTTATAAGCCGGAATATATGCGGCAAGCGACGGCGTTTGAATATTAACCAAAGTATTGCCTTTTGCAGTTGTACGCAATCCTGTATCGTTAATGTGCATGTGTCCGCCAAAATGAATCTTCAAACCTGCATCGGCAAAAACCTGCGCTACTTCTTCAACCGGAACTCGGTTTAACTGCCATTTATTCGGGCCTAATAATTCTTTAATTTCCGCGGAAGCGTCATCATTAAAATCAATCATTGGGAAATGACTGAAAGCAACTAAAGTTTTACCGCGAAGTTTGGCTTCCGCCGAAATATCCTGAACCCATTTTATAAGGTGTTTTTTATTTGAAAGTACATTATTATATCCTGTACTTGCCTCTGAATAACTTTTAGAATCTTTTGGATCGCCATCGGTTTTCTTCGGAATATAAACGTTTCCGTCAATTGCCATTAACCAAAGGCCGTCAATTGGTTCAACAACATAACTTACGTCCGGAACTTCAAATCCAGGCGCAACATTGTAAACTCTTTTGCTTAATTGAGAAGCTTCAACGGCTTTTTTGTAATTGTAGTTTTGGGAATTATAACTGGCAAAAGGAGTCGACCAGAATTTGTATTTTTTATTCGGATAAAATCCGAAGTTTTGCAGATCATTAGTTATGCCTAAATAACCCATTTTAGCAATATCGGCTGTTATGACAACTGGCTGTTCGATATTCATGTTTGGCTTATACATGCCGTCTTTGCTAAAAATGGGTTGGCTTTTTCCTTCCTTTCCTAAAAAATCTTCTTTTCCCGATTCCTGAGCAAATGGTCCAACCGGATCATGATTTCCGGTCGTTATAAAAAATTCAATACCATATTTTTTTTGGTACTGATCTAAAATTTTCTTCAATCCGCGCACGTGTATCGGCTGTCCGTCATCGGTGTAATCGCCCGGAAGTGCAACATATTTTATTTTTCTTTTTGCAATATCTTCAAGAGCGGCGATGAAGGCAAAATAATTTTCATTGAAAATTCTCGTCGAATGTAACTGCGAGGCCATCGTTCTTATTAACGCATATTTTCCGGTTTTGGTATTCAAAACACCTTTAAATTCATTATCAGAGAAGCTTCCAAACAAATCCTGAAGATGAACATCAGATAAAAATGCAACCTGAACGCCGTCTAAATTCTTTTGGTTTTGGGCTGAAATGGTATTATTGAAGAATATTATAAAGAGTATAATTATTGGCGAAGTAAATTTTAAATTCATAGGTTTTAAGCTTTTGCAAAATGGGGAATTTATTAAAAGTAATAAGCAGCAATTTTATCGATTTAATGATGAAATGAGTTTATGTTATTGTTATCGAATGATAATGTTTTTATTGAGGTTGTTTTTTTAACGCAAAGTTCGCAAAGGTTTTTCGCAAAGTTCACGAAGATTTTTTAAGTAAGTTTTTAATAAAAACTAAGATCACAAAGCTTTGCGAACTTTATGATAGCTGCGTTCAAAATATTATAAAATCTTAGCGTGCTTTGCGGAATTTTCGATTGGTTAAAATTTCAGTTGTCCCTATGGGACAATTTATGGAACGAGTCGTTTATTTTTTTACCGACGATTTACCTCTAACGAGGTAATTTTTACAAAATTTTAAAAACTCCGTTAGGAGTTTATGGTCGGTAGAAAAAAGAATATGACGTAAGCAAAATTGTCCTGTAGGGACAACTCTCTTAGCAATTACCGCATAAAAATCAAACGAATAATTTATTATAAAAAAATGTATAGTCCCTACGGGACAATTATATTGTGGTCAAATTTTTTTTTACCGTTATTTAACTCCTAACGGAGTTTTCTAAATTGTAATAAGTTTACCTCGTTAAAGGTTAAATATCGGTAGAACAGAAATTATCGCCCCTCGAAAAATGTCCCGCAGGGACACCCCCTAGCAATTACCGCATAAAAATCAAACTAATAATTATTATAAAAAATGTATAGTCCCTACAGGACAATTATATTGTGATCACATTTTTTTTTCTACCGATATTTAACTCCTAACGGAGTTTTCTAAATTGCAGTAAGTTTACCTCGTTAGAGGTTAAATATCGGTAGAACATAGATTATCGCCCCCCGAAAATGTCCCGTAGGGACTACACATAAAATTATCTAACTCTAAATAAATATTGACAACAAAAAAAGGCTGTCATTTCTATTTTTTTTTAACGCAAAGCCACAAAGGTTTTTCGCAAAGTTCGCGAAGTTTTTCAAAGTAAGTTTTAAATAAACTAAAGTTCACGAAGCTTTGCGAACTTGTGTTAGCTTCCTCAGAATGTTTATAAAATTCTTAGCGAACTTTGCGTAAATATTTGCGTGCTTTGCAGTAATTTTAATCATAAAAAAAGGCTGTCATTACTGACAGCCTTTACATTAAAACCTAAAATTTAATGTATATAAAACCATTATGGCGAAATGGATTATTTCTTTATAAAACGTTTTATTGTTTTTTGTCCATCTTTTTCAAAAACAACAAAATAAATTCCTTGTCTTAAATGCGAAACATTCAAACTATTATCATTGCTTTTTTGTGATGAAACTACAGAACCTTGAGAATCTATTACTTTAACATTTTCTCCCGAAACATCTTTTGTAAAGAAAAGTGTTTCTGAAACCGGATTTGGATAAACATTAAATACAACCTCTTCAACTTTTTCATCTATATCTTTTGATGCAGTCGGTGCTCCTGCTCCAACTTTCGTTATTCTGATCCAGTTGATGTTCATTCCCGTATTTTGAATGTAGATTCCGAAATTATATGTTCCGGCATTTACGTTTACGGTTTGTGTAACTGTCTGCCAGTTTTGCCAGCCTCCTGTATTTGGAATATCAACATTTCCTAAAAGAATAGTACCTCCGTTTAAATCAGATGATAATCTGCCGCCAGTAACGGCACTTGCTACTCTGTATTCAATTAAATAAGAACCCGTTGTTGGGAAATTAATATTGTTATACGCAAGCCAGTCTCCTGTTTCGGTATAACCTACGTTTGAACCTCCGCCAGTATCAGTTGTAGCTTCAACCTGAATGCCGCTCATTGCTGAGTAATCTTCGGCCTGAATTAAACTAGAAGTCTGAGAAGTTGTTGTTGCAATTAATTTCCATTGCCCGCAAGTTTGGTTGTTGTTGTCCCATTGCTGAACATTAGCACCATTTGCAGTACTTGCTCCGGCAACCTCAACGATTCTTCCGCTGTGTCTGGCTACAATTTTATAAAAGCCGTCACCTGTAGAAACTAACACAAATTGTTGGTTTGTAGTTCCGTTGTACGGATATTGCTCTACACTCACTCCATTTGCTGTATTAAAACCATTTACGTCTAATGATTGTCCGCTGTGATTTGCAATAATTTTGTATAAACCGTCACCTAAATGTGTAAACGTAAATTTTTGATTGTTTCCAGTATTTGCAGTTCCTTGTTTGATACCTGCTCCGTTTGTTAAACTAGCATTCCAAACATCCATATTTAGGTTGCTGTTTCTGTTTTGAAGAAAGAAAGTTTGATTCCCTAAAGTTGTAACTCCGTTTGCCAGAATTCGAATCGAACTTACTTTATCATTCCAGGTTGTGTTTAAACACGAATTATCAGAATTAATTACAGTTGAAGCTCCGGTAAAATTATCATCTTGGTACAAAATCGCCTGAAATCCCTGTGTAATTCTAAGTGAAGAAATATCATCATTTAAAACTCCTAAAGAATTTAAACGTGCCAAATTATAATCACCAATCGTTAATCCGCCTGAGAAACCTGTGTAGTTACAATCTTTATAAACGGTAATTACATCTGTAGATGGACTAATATTTCCTCCCGGTGGAATTGTTCCTGTAACCGAATAACTTCCGATAGAACCGTAAGCCGAATATCCACCACTTCCGGCATTTCCTGCTCCGTTTCCATCAACGCCGACAAAATATTTACCAGCCGGAAGATTTACATTCATTGAAGCATTTAAAGCAAACGGATCAGAATTCCAATACGTTCCCATTTCTGTTCCGGCAGAATTGTATAATCTTAGTAAAAGATGCAGATTTCCGTCTCTTGAAACAGTGTTTGCATTTATAGAAACATTTCCGCCGCCAGTTGTAAATGTGAAGAAATCATAATCAGCTGCACTTGAAATAATTCCATTTTTTTGATTGATTGCTCCACTTGCATTATAATCTAAAGTGGCTGCAGAAGCGGTATTATCTCCATAATCGTCTCCCCGATATCCAACTCCAAATTTAGAACCTGCAATTGTCGCTACATCATCTTGTAAATTATTAGCAAAATTATATTCACCTTTACTCCATTGTACAACTGGTCTGTAATATCCAGCACCCATAATTGGAGCCCACGAAGTTCCGTCTAAACCTACGAAATAATCTTCGGCAGGATTGGTACGTCCGTCGTGACCCAAATCAAAAGTATGTCCAATTTCGTGAGAAGAAGCATCACCACCCGATTTTCCGGAAGTAATAAATACCCAGCAAGGTACATCATTATCCCAGTTAAAAGAACCAATGTAAGCCACACCTCCCGCGCCCGGAGCTGCCGTATTTGTTGGCGTTACTACAACACGCATTCTTCTGTTTCTTGGGTAAGAATTAAAAACAGCTTCGCTTGTGGTTACGTTTAAATTAAAAGGTCTGTAATCTTCTGAAACTACTTCCCAATGCTGCTGAACTGCTGCATCGCTCATTCCTGAAGCTGCAGCGTTTATAGCATTACCATTGTTCCAAAGATTTCCTGCAGGCATATAATAACCATCAAAATCTAATAAAACGCAGCCTGCTGCACCCGGTAAACTTTGAAGGTTTAGCAATGCCGGAGCAATTTCTGCCGCCGCTGTTGTTTTATTTGCTGCTTTTGATGGAAGATTTTTATAATCAATACAAACCAAAGTATTAATATCTACTTTAGAAACAAAAGCATTTCCTTGTGCATCAGAGTAATATTTGTAGGCTTCTCTGGTTTTCTTTAAAATAATATGACCTTCAAGAGATTGATCTTTAACTTTAATATAAAAAGAAGATTCTGCAATATTTTTAATTTCTCCAATTAAAAATTCACTTGATGCGTCTGATTCTTTATAGTTTATTTTTCCGTTAAAGCTTTTAGAATCCGCTGCCTGAAGCAGAATTGTTTTTTCAGGACCTTTTGCAGTTGTTGAAGAAACTAATCCATTTTTTATTTTATTCAAGAATGTTTTGCTCGAACCTAAAGAAGTCTGCGCCGTGGCAAAATATCCAAAGGAAATTATCAAGAGTAAACTTAACCGAAATCTGTAATTATTTTTCATATAATTGGGGTTAAAGGGGGGTTACAATTTAAATGGAGCGTTTTTTTTAACACATAGAGACATAGTTCATTATGGATAAAGACGTTTCACTCGCATAAACAATCATAGTGTTTTGCGTTTAGCTATGTGTAAAAACTAGTTTTTTGAATTTCCTTTATTTCAGAAGAAAAAATCTATGTTTCTATGTGTTTAAAAAACACTCTATAAACAAAAGCACTAATCTTCTCTACCGAAACAAAGAAGAAAAGTGCTTTATGTAAAACTTATTTTTTAATAAAACGTCTTACCGTTTTGATTCCATCTTTTTCCAATGAAATCAGGTAAATTCCTTTTTTCAAACCAGCAACATTAATGCTGTTGTTGTTTACTGTTTGTGAAGAAACTGTAGCGCCGCCTTCAGAATTGATAACACTTACATTTGCTCCGGAAACTTCTGAACTAAAGAAAAGTGTATCTTCTGTTGGGTTTGGATAAATAGTAACGCTTGCAATATCAGCAGAAGTTTCTGCAGCAGGTGCAGCAGATTTAGCCGCTAAACCAGAAGCTGATTTCGTGATTCTAAACCAGTTTAAATTTACTCCTGAAGCTTGAATATAGATTCCGAAATTATATGTTCCAGCATTTACGTTTACAGTTTGCGTAATAGTCTGCCAGTTTTGCCATCCTCCAGTATTTGGTACATTAACGGCACCAAGCTGAATTGTTCCTGCATTTAAATCAGATGATAATCTTGCTCCGTTAACAGCACTTGCAACTCTGTATTCAATAACATAATTACCAGATGTTGGAAAGTTAATATTGTAATATGCCATCCAGTCTCCTGTATCAGCATAACCTACATTTAAACCTCCCCCTGTATCTGTTGTAGCTTCTGTTTGAACACCGCTCATTGTATTATAACTTTCGGCTTGTATTAAAGTTCCTGTTCCAGGAGGATTACTTCCTGTAATAACCTGATTGATGGCAGTCAATAATGATTTAGAGCCTGTTGCATCCTGAGATAATTCCCAAATCATAACTCCGCCTGCGTTTTGAATCGCAAAAGTTGTTTTTGCTTTAATTGTTGGAATTCCGTTATAGTAAATTGTATTTCCAACCTGATCTAAATTTTCTGCTCCCGGATATTGAGCTACGATATTAGCATAAGAAATTCCCTGATTTGCAGATGCTCCAAAGCCATATCCGTAAAATGGTAATCCAATAATAGCTTTACTTGCAGGTAATCCTCTTCCTGTCCAGTAATTAAATTGGTTTACAGCCATACTGTATGGAGAATGCTGTCCCGGATTTCCTGGCTGCCATGGCCCAGTTGCATCGTATGCCATGATATTAATCCAGTCATAAGCCGCAAAAGTAGATGCAGGTACATTTGCACCACCATATCCTTCTGAAAGTGCTGACGAAATCAATTTTCCATTGGCATGCAGTTTATTCGCCAAGGCAATAACAAATCCGCCGTAATCGCCGTTAATTGCCGGACCTTCTAAATCTACGTCGATTCCGTCAAAATTGTGAGCGACCACATAGTCGTACAGTTTTTGAATAAAAGCGGTACGGTTTCCCGGCGTAATTAAATTAAAATAATTGTCGCGAATGGCACCGCCTTCAGAAATAGCACCTCCTCCAAGAGAAACAAAAACTTTAACGTTTTGAGCATGTGCAGTATTAATAATGGCATTATTTCCAGAATTAAAACTTAAATATCCGTTTGCATCAGGATTTTCAAACGCAATATTAATGTGCGTTAATTTACTGTACTGGATTGTTCCTGCTAAAGCATTTAAATCTACCCAGTTCGGGACATAAGCGATTACTTTTTTCTGCTGGGCCGCAGCTAAGTTAAAAACACCCAACACTAAAATAATAATGCATTTCTGCAGCATTCTTCGGTAATTGTTTTTCATAATAAATTGTTTAATAGATTAATAAAAATTTGTAAATATTGGGGGAAATGAAAAATTTTAGATTTCAAACTTCAGATTTTAGATTTGATCGCTGTGCAATCTAATTGGGTCAAACTAACTAACGCTCCCTAATTGTTATCTAAAATCTAAAGCCTAAAATCGTTTTTAAAACTATTTTTTTATGAAACGTTTGATCGTCTGTTTGCCCTCTTTTTCAAAAACAATAAAATAGATTCCTTGTTTCAAATGCGAAACATCAAAACTGTTGTTATTGATTTTTTGAGATGCTACAGTAGACCCCGTTTGTGAATCGACTATTTTTACGCTTCCGCCAGAAAGATCTGTGGTTACATACAATGTATTTTCAACCGGACTTGGATAAACATTTAAAGCAATTTCTACCGGTTCTTCTGCTGGTTGTACCGAAGCCGTTTTAGCCGCTGCGCCCGCACCAACTTTAGTAATTTTAATCCAGTTGATGTTCATTCCTGTATTTTGAATATAAATTCCGAAATTGTACGTTCCTGCATTTACATTTACCGTTTGCGAAACCGTCTGCCAGTTTTGCCATCCTCCTGTATTTGGAATATCAACATTTCCTAAAACAATGGTTCCTCCGTTTAAATCAGATGATAATCTTCCGCCAGTAACAGCACTTGCCACTCTGTATTCAATTAAATAAGAACCTGTTGTTGGGAAATTAATGCTGTTATACGCTAACCAATCACCAGTTTCTGTGTAACCAACATTTGATCCTCCGCCTGTATCTGTCGTTGCTTCAACCTGAATTCCGCTCATTGCTGAGTAATCTTCGGCCTGAATTAAAACTGAAGTCTGCGAACTTGTAGCAGGAACTAATTTCCATTGTCCGCAAGTTTGGTTGTTATTATCCCATTGTTGTATAATTGCTCCAGAAGCTGTACTTGCTCCTGCAACCTCAACAATTCTACCACTGTGTCTTGCTACAATTTTATAGAAACCATCGCCTGTAGAAACCAATACAAACTGCTGATTTGTTGTTGCATTGTATGGATATTGCTCTAAACGTGCACCGTTTGCTTTATTAAAATTATTGATGTCTAAAGACTGGCTGCTGTGGTTGGCAATAATTTTGTACAATCCGTCACCTAAATGTGTAAAGGTGAATTTCTGATTATTTCCAGAATTCAACGCACCTTGATTAATTCCTGCTCCGTTAGATAAACTTGCATTCCAAACATCCATATACAAACCGCTGTTTCTGTTTTGTAAAAAGAAAGTTTGGTTTCCTAAAGTTGTAGTTCCGTTTGCAAGGATTCTGATAGAAGTTACTTTATCGTTCCAGGTTGCGTTTAAACAAGAATTATCAGAATTAATTACCGTTGAAGCTCCTGTAAAATTATCATCTTGGTATAAAATCGCCTGATAACCCTGCGTGATTTTTAATGAAGAAATATCATCATTTAATACGCCTAAAGTATTTAAACGAGCTAAATTATAATCTCCAATTGTTAATCCGCCAGAGAAACCTGTGTAGTTACAATCTTTATAAACTGTAATAACATCTGTCGAAGCCGGAACAGAAGGAACCGTTCCTGCGTAACCTCCAAAAACGGCAATTACTTTTGTTGGCTGTGTCGAATGCAACGATGGTGACTGATCTGCAACATCATCATAAGCAAATCCATACGCTAAATTATCAATGCTGATTCCCGGTAAATGCCAGAATTTAGAATAATGATTTGTTGGGTTTACCTGATAAAATTTTGAAGCATCGTACCAGTTTTGCTGTCCCGGATTTGCTGTTGTAGTATTTACAACGTGTCTGTTAATAGCTGCTGTTAATTGTGCCTGAATCACAAGATCTAAATCTCCGTCAACCAATCTTCTGTCCAAAACACCTTTTCCTTCAAGTGCTTCCTGAGTACTTGGTCTGTATTGAACTCTTCCTGTACGGCCAACAAATCCTCCAGATTGTCCTACCATTTCAAGCTGTTCGCCAATAACTCTTCCTTTAAAAACTCCGGCGTCTCCGGCATAAAAGATTAAATCTTCATTTTTATATTTATTCCAGATCGCATCGATATACGATTTTAAATAATTGGCTTGCGGCCCAACTGTCGTTCCTCCTGTTCCATCTGCGAAAGCAGGTGTTTTTGACGGAGCTGTAATTTCACCTGTTGTATTGTTTACACAACCTTGAAATTCTGATGGAACATTGGCTTTAAAAGCAGCAACAATATCAGCGTGTTTTTTTAATTCACCAACTTTCTTTTGATATCCGTTTGCGCCAAATAATTCCAGTCCCATTGGATATTTATATGAATCTACTCTTGAAGGATTTCCGAAGAAACCATATTGATTGTTAGTCAATTCGATTATTTCATATAAAATTCCCTGATTTGGATCTGTTGCATTCAGCGGATTTGGCGATGTATATCCCGAAGGAGCTCCATTGGCACCAAAAAAGTAAAAATACAACTGCGAACCTTTAGAAATAAAAACCCTGCAGCCTGCAATTAAAGGCAGCGTAAAAGTTTTGTTTGGAATTTCACTCAGCTTGGTAAAACAAGCTGCGTATTTTGAATTTTGTCCCGGTCCGGTATTTCCGCCAATTGTTGGTCCCGTAACGGTATTATAAGAAGAACTCATTGGTAAAACCTGACTTGTTTTGGCATTTACCCAAACATGGTTTCCGGTAGTATAATCGATACCAACAATGGCTACATACAATTCATTGTCATTAAATGTAGAAGTATTGCTAATCGTAAAAGGAATGGCTCCCTGCCCGAACATAAAATTTGAAAACACCAAAAACAGTGCTGTCAGTAGTGAAAATCTTTGAAGTTTATTTTTTTTCATATCTAAATAATTGTGGGTTTATGTAAATAGATTCTAAACTGAAGTCATTTTAAATCATGACTTTTTAATCATCCGTCAGGTGCAATTATTTGGTGCTATCCATTTAAATTTAATTCCAGCTTACAATTGAATGAGAGGGTTTATTTTAAAACAAACTACACCCAACGGATTTTTAATTATTTCTTAATTAGCTTTTTTGTCCAGCTTTTTTGATCTGATTTGAAATTCAAAATATAAATTCCTTTTGTTAGTCTGCTCAAATCAATTACGCTTTCACTCGCTTCTTTCTCCGGTTTATTCTGAAGAACCAATGTTCCTGAATTGTCATAAATCGTGATGATTTTGTTATCTAAATTTTCAGGAATGGCAACTTGAATATAGTTACTCGCCGGATTTGGATAGATGGCAAAAACAACACTTTCCGGAGCACTTTCTTCAACTATAACATTCGCTTTTTTAGCCGCCGAAGCTGATCCATACGCTTCGATTTCATATAATGAATATCCGTAAGGAGCCAAAGCTTTTGTTGTACATAAAATACGCAGGTATCTTCCTGTTCCACTTACGGTTAAATCATCCGTTCCTCCATCGCTGGCAGTTTGTGTGTTGATAGTTTCGTTTTCGGTAAAAATATTATCTGTAGAAAGCTGTACTTTGTATTGCGTTGCAAAAGCTGCTTCCCATTTCAATACTACACGATTCAGGTTGTAGTTACTTCCTAAATCAACATAAATCCATTCGGTAGCATTTGCAAAAGAACTTGCCCATCTTGAAACCGTTCCGTCTCCGTCTGTAGCTTTACTGGCTGACAATGTTGCATTTTCTTCTGTAGAAGCCGTTGCCGTTTTTGACAAAGCTAAATTTACATTCGGATTTGCTGTAATATTTCTAACAATAACATCGCTGAAAACTCCCGTTCCTAAAGTTCCGTTTGCGTGAGAAGTAACCGCCATTCCAACATAAATGGTATTTGCCATCGTAATTGTTTTTGGAGTTCCAAGTTGTGTCCACGTTGTACCGTTATCAGATGTGTAAGAAGTAAATACATTTCCTGTACGTACCACACGAACCCATTTTGGAGCTGTTCCCGCGGCAACATCTGCAACCGTTACTCCCGAAGTAGCATTTCTTGATAAAAATTCAACGCCTGCAGCCGGTGTAACATCTGTCATAGCATGTTTGGAAGTTGCTGTAAGCGTTTCTCTAAACATTACTCCCGCTTTTGCATATGTATTGGTATTCGTTAACGAATTTACTTTGGCAATAATTTCAGCATCACCAGTAATAGATTGATTTACAAATTGAAATTGATCGCTGGTTTCCCAAATATCAGTTCCCGAACCTTTTATAGTGAAAGTTCCGCTTGAATGTGTGGCTTCTCCCGCTGGTGTTACCGCACCTAAATCTGTACTAACCCACGGTGCAGGTAATCCAACTGGAGTTTCTGTCGAAACTAAATTTAAAGCTCTTAAATTGTCAAAATAATACGTGTTTCCAGAATTTGTTCCCGGTTCATACAAGAAAACAAAACGGTTTACTTCGCTGTCTAAAGTCGAAGCGTCTGGCGTACTTACATACGTAAAAGTTACGGTATGCCAAGTATTAGTTTGTTTTACAACTCCCTGATAAATACTGTGTCTTCCTACCGGATAATTTGACGGAACCGAAGCACTGCTTTCTGCCTGCCATGAAATAACAGATCCAACCGGAGCAGATGTATAAACATCCATAGCGAATTTTTTAGTTCCCGCTTTGAAATCTCCAATATTGGTTAAAGTCGTATTGAATGAGAAGTTATCATATAATTCTGTTGACTTACGAACATATCTTCCAACATTTGAAGATGTATTAATTCCTGTCGCACTCGGGTTTGCTACGTTTGCTGTATAAGTTCCGATAGCGTCTCTAAATGTAATATTGTGAACCGTTTGATAATCTTCATAAACAACTCCTGGCGTAAATGTATCCGGAAGTTTGGTAGCTCCAATTCTGATATTATCAAAATAATAGGTATCGCTTGTAAAAGAACCTGAGTTAAACAATAAAACCATTTGGTTTACTGCCAAATTTGAAGTTCCGGCATCAGGACTTGAATTGAAATAAAAAGTCAGAGTTTCCCATTGGTTTTGTTTCGTAGTAATCGCAACATAATTACTGTTTCTTCCTGTTGGGTAATTAGCAGGAAGCGATGTTGCGCTGTTTTCTAAATTCAAACTTACAACCGTACCAATTGGTGCCGAAGTATATACATCAATCATGATTTTATTCGTCTGATTTTTTAATAAACCAGCATCTTCGATCGTACTTTGTGTATTAAAGAAAAGTACATCGTATTGTTCTGTAACATTTCTAACGTATCTCGCCACATTTGCAGACGAATTCACAGCGTTTGAACCCGGATTTGCTACTACAGAATACGTTCCTGTTGTAGTTCCTTTTATAATTTTGTTGATGCCGTCGTAATTCTGCAATACGTCTGTGGCAACAATTGGTTTTTCTGGTGTAGCTCTTGTCAACAGATTATCAAAATAATATGTTGCTCCAGAATTTGAATTCGATTCAAAAAGTAAAGCCACATTATTGATGGTCAAAGCACTTGTATTTGCATCGATAATTTTTTCGAATTCAAACTCAATCGTTTCCCATTTGTTTTGAACTGTTGTAGTCGCTTTGTAACCGCTGTGTCTTCCTAACGGATAATTTGTCGCTGTGGTGACATTGCTATTTTCTAACTGCAATGAAACTTTAGTTCCAACCGGAGCCGAAGTATACAAATCAAAAGAAATTCTTTTTCTTCCGTATACATAATCATTTGCATTGCTGATTACTACATTTTTGATATTGAAAACATCGTACAATTCAGATGAGTTACGAACATATCTTCCAACCAAAGCCGAAGTATTAATTCCGGTTGCAGAAGGATTTGCTACGGCTTCTGTTAAAACTCCCGTTTTGTTTCCGTAAACAACATTTCTGTTCGTTTGAAAATCTTCCTGAATTTTCTCTACAGGAATGGCAGGTTCTGTCGCTACAGCCAGTTTATATGTATTTGCCGTACAGCCCGAAGTTGTTGCTGTTACCGAAACATCTCCGCCTGCAGTTCCCCAATTTACAGTTACGGCATTTGTTCCCTGTCCGGCAGTAATTGTTGCTCCCGCAGGAACTGTCCAATTATAAGTTGCACCGGTAATAGCATTTATAGAATACGTTTTACCCGTTTCATTTTGATACACTTTTGCATCTCCGGCAACGCCATATTTATAACTTCCGTCATAAACACGAACATAATCTATCTGCAATTTTGCCGGAAAATCAGCCGGAACTGGTGCCACTCCTGCCCCATTTACACTTGTATAAGGCGTTCCTGCACTACCAACAGCCAGATTTAAAATGATATAAAACTGATTATCGTTAAAAGGCCATCCGCCGTTTACAGTAGTATTTGGAGTTGCGGTGTGAAATAAAACATCATCAACATACCATTTAATAAAATTTGGTCCCCATTCTACCGCATACACGTGAAAGTCTGTAGATAAATCCGTTGGAGAACTATAACTTCTTCCCGTAAAATGATATCCGTTTCCATCATAATGAATTGTTCCGTCTACAGATTGTGGGTTTCTGTGTTTGGCTTCCATGATATCAATTTCACCTGTATACGGCCAGTTTCCACCTACCGGAAGCATCCAGAACGCAGGCCATGCACCTTGTCCGTTTGATAACTTCATGCGGGCTTCAACTCTTCCGTATTTAAGGGAATACTTTCCTTCTGTAGTTAATTTTGAAGAAGCGTAAGGCTGATCAGGAAATGCGCCATTCGGCTCGTATTTTGCCTGAATGTTCAAATAACTGTTTGCTCCTTCTTTTACAATTGTAGCCTGATTTGGATCGTAACGCTGAGCCTCAGCATTTCCGAATCCGCAAAGTGCCGGACAACCGTTTCCTGAAATACTCTGCCACTTGGTTAGGTCGACAGTAGTACCGTTAAATTCATCAGACCAAACCAATGTTTTACATTGTGCCTGGACATTCAAAATTGGCAGCAACACAAATATCGTTGCAGCCAAAAATCGTTTAAAATAATAGAAATTGTCTTTCGGTGGTCGGCCGAAAAAAGAGTCATTTTGATTCATTTTTTTTAGTTTTTTGTTAGTAAAGTTTATTACCTCGACAAAAACCTATTTTGCAAAAATGGGTTCTTATTCTAATAATAATCCGACAATATTAACAAATAAATCAGGCTACACTTACATTTTTGAGTACGGTTTGACTACGGTGATTTAAAAAAAATGCAGAAAAAAAGCGTAAAACTACTTAGGATATTACTTACGAGATGAAATCCCGTTTTTGGAAGTTACTCTTAATCGTAAAAGCTGCTAGAGATTTTAAAGGCGTGAAAAATTTTAAACACATAGAAACATGGATTTTCTTCTTGTTTCTTATTTGAGATTATAAAAAAAGCTCGCTTTCACACATAGCTATGTTTGTTTATATTAGTGAAACGCCTTTTTTATAGACAAAGCAAAACTATGTTCCTATGTGTTTAAATAATCGTCCAGTAATTTACTTACTTCTTTTTCACACAGCTATGTTTGTTTAAACTAGTGAAACGCCTTTTTTATGGACAAAGCAAAACTATGTTCCTATGTGTTTAAATAATCGTCTAGAAATTTAAAGCTCACTTTTACACATAGCTATGTTTGTTTAAACTAGTGAAACGCCTTTTTTATAGACAAATTAAAACTATGTCCCTATGTGTTTAAATAACCATCTAGAAATTTAGAATGAATTCTGTGATATTTGCATCAGACGGAAGCTGCAATTTTTTTCGAATTCTGTATCGGGTATCTTCAACTCCACGAACAGAAATTCCTAAAAGCGGAGCAATTTCTTTGGTATTAAAGTTCATTCGCAAATACGCACACAATCGCATATCGCGCGGAGTCAATTCCGGATAAGTTGTTTTCATCCTCTGCATAAAATTATCATGCAATTGATTGAAGATTTCCTCAAATTCGTTCCAATGTTTATCTCCCTGCAATTCGTGATCGATCAATTTGTTTATTTTAGTCAATAAACTAAAGTTCACATTCGGATCATTTTTCTTATCCATCTGCCCTATCAATTCTTTTATAGAAAGCAGGATTTCATTTAAATGAATAAGGTTCACGGTATTCGAAGCAACTTTAGCATTTTTAAGATTTATCGTAGTTTGAAGGTTTTCGCGAACAATGGCCATATTTTCTTGTTCCAAGGTCAATCTCTGTTCATTAAGTTCTGCTCGGCTGCGAAGCAATTCTTTTTCCTGATTCAGGATTAATTGCTGGCGATCGCGTTCTGCCAGAGATTTTTGATATCTAATAATAAAATAGATCACAACACTATAAAGTATTAGATACAAAATATAAGCCCAGATTGTTCTGTACCAAGGCGGTAAAACTTCAAAACGAAAAACCGCTTCTTCGCTTACCACATCATAAATGTTTTTTGCCCTTACATGAAAAACATATTCGTTTTCAGGTAAGTTCGTATATTCTTTTTCTGTCTGAAGGCTGTATTCTGACCATTTTGGTTCAAAACCTTCCAGCCAGTATTCGTATTTTGTGGCATCGGCTTCATCATAAAAAAGTGATGAAAAAGAAAAATGAAGTGCATTGTGGGAATGCGATAAAACATTTGAAATTTCTTCACACGCCTCTTTTGTTTTATTTGGAAGCACATCAAATCGGCTTGAAAATAACAGACTATCTTTCGGAAAAATACATTTAACCTCTGAAATTACGGCTTTATATTTTGTTTGATACTGCTTGTTTTTAATGGTATTATAATGAATTAAACCATCCTGCGTACCAAAAAATACATCACCCGTCGTTGTGGTTTGAATATTCTCAAAACCCGGAACGTATAAATAACGAAGTTTTCTAAAAGGCAGTTCTTCAACCTCAAAACTTCCATTGGCTCTTTTAGTTATTTTTCCGGTGTTTTCTCCAGAAACATACCAGATATTATCCTGATTATCCGATTTTAATAAACGAATATGATTTTCCATTCCAAGATATTTCCTAAAAACAGGTTCTGGAATCATTTTCTTCGAATGCGAATCTTGTTTGTAAACTCCTTTTGTTGTTCCAAAAAGAATCTGATTGTCAATTTTAAAAGTATTCAGAAACAAACTCGACGGGAAACCATTCTTTTGATTGTAAAATTCCACTTTTGAAACCGCATCGAATGTTTTATTAAACTGAATTTTATAAATTCCTTTGTAACCGTGAGCAATCCAGAAATCGCCGTTTTTATCGGTTTCGATAACGCGGCTGCTTTCTTCAAAACCTTTTATTTTATTTTGATAAACCCACGTATTATTCATTTTTTTGAGAAGATACATTCCGTTATAACCGCCCACGATCAATAAATCAGGATGATTAGGAACTAATATTCCTTTCCAAGCTCCATCTGTTTTTGCCAATAATTTTGCCGAATTACCGGAAACCTCAAAGATTCCGTTTTTTTCAAAAGCTAAAAGCGAATTTCCAAAAACACCAATATTCCAAACATTTTCAGACATTCCAGAAACGTGTTGAAAGTTTGCATTTTCATGTTTTCCGTTTTTATAAGAAAGCCAATCCATCCAAAACAAACCGTTGTCTGTAGCGATATACAATTTGTCCTGATAAATCTGACTGCAGTATATTTTGGTTTCTGAATTTGAAGTATCTAAAACTCTGGATAAAGGCGAAGAAATCTGAATCAGCGAAATTCCTTCTTTAAGCGTAACCCATAAATTACCTTCTTTATCAACCTTTAAATTGGTTACATAATCATTTTGCAAACCCATTTGTTTGTTGATATGCTGAATCAAACGTCCCGAACCATCTATGACTATCAACCCCGATTGTCGGGTTCCAATTCCGAAATATCCATCCGAAAGCTGAATCCCTGTAGAAATTTGATTTTGCTTTAAAACATTATCGGCTTCTGTTACAAATGGCTTTAGCTGATTATCTTTAAAAGTAAAAAGTCCGTTTTTTTGTGAAAGTAACAAAAGTCCATTTTTAGTTTGAAAGATTTTTCGAATCTTCATTCCGGCAAATTGATCACTGTTTGTAATCGCCGTTAATGCATTATTTTTTAACTGCAGTAAACCTTTTGCATTATCCAAAACATAGATTTCCTTATTGACTTCAAAGAAATCATCAAATTTCACTTTAGACTTTACAACCTTGATTTTATTATTCTTGTAGATGAAAATTTCTTCATAAGAGAAAAAAATCACTTCATTATTTCGGATAACGGTATGCACCACGTCACCAAAATTTCGCGCCGATTCCGGAAGTAATTTTACTAAAGAGGTGTATTGGTACTGCCCGTTTGGCAATTGAATGACGTAACCAAAATCGCCCTGAGCGCCAACATACATTTTGTCTTTTTTGTCGATGGCGAGCGAACGAACCATACTCTTGTTTTCGGGCTGCGTTACAATGCTCCAGCGAACACCGTCAAACTGCATGATCCCGAAGTGATTGGCAAAAAACATCATTCCCTTAGAATCCTGTAAAACATCCCAGTTTTCTGAAGCGGCTTTATACGTTTTCGGATTATAATTGGTTATAAATGGAACTCCAATTTTTTTAATCTGCGCCTTTACAATTGGAGGAACGAGTATTATCGATAAAACTAAAATTCTAATTATACATTTCGTCATTTTGTTTCTGTCTGTAGGTTATTGTGTGATTTTTGGGAATCACATTTTAGGAAATTGACTCTTGGGGAAAGCCATTTTCCAGGCAAAAAACATTCATTTTTTAAATGTATCAATAACAATTATTCATTATTATCAAATCAAAATAGAGAATGTCGAAATTCAAATATATAAAAATTTATTTTAATGCAACAAATTACAATTTAATCAAACAAATTAGTAATTGTAAGATTAAATTTTAAATTCCAAATCTTCAAATTCCAAATTCCAAACACAATCTTGTCATTGCGAGGAACGAAGCAACCACACTAACAAAGATCAGTAATTGATTTAGCACGTGAGATTGCTTCGTTCCTCTCAAAGACCAATCTTTGTCGATATACTTTGTGTGCCTTCGACTTCGCTCAGGCTGACAACTTAAATAACTTAATCTCATGCTCCAGTCATGTCAGGCTGAGCGAAGTCGAAGCCCCCTCCTGTGACTAAACCCAAAGCATAAATCTAAAATCTGAATTCTAAAATCTAAAATCTAAACTCCCAACATCTCACTCAACTCTTCATAACTATGAAAAAGTACCGCTCCTTCTTCCTCTAAATCATCATTGTTATATCCATTAGCAAAACCATAAACTTTAAAGCCGCCGCTTACACCCGCTTTTACACCCGCTTTACTATCTTCTAAAACAACACATTCTTTTACATTAAAACCCATTTCTTTGGCGGCAAATAAAAAGATTCTCGGATCTGGTTTCCAACTGCTGATTTGATAGGAACTGAATATCTTGTTTTCGAATTTATCCAATAATCCAGCTACTTCAAGATTCAATCTGATTTTATCAACTGGTCCGCTCGAGGCCACGCAATACGGAATCTTTAATTTTTCGATAAACGAAACTACACCTTCCATTGGTTTCACCTGCGTTTTAAAAGCCTCAAAACTTTTCTGGCGGTAATCTGACTCGAAAGATTCAGGAAGTTTTTGATCAATGGCTTCTTCAATATGTCGGAAACAGTCTTTTAAATTTCGGCCGTTAAAATTGCGATAAGCATCTTCAAGTTCCATTTCAAAACCATGTTCTGCTGCCATTTCGAGCAAAATTCCGTTACCAATTTTTTCTGTATCGACTAAAACTCCATCACAATCGAAAATAATACCTTTAACTTCCATATCTAATTTTAAACTTTTAATTAATCTGATAAATTCATCAGATGACAAAATGGAAATTACAAAAATTAATTCAAAAACTACTTTGATTTATAACGTAGCCGAAATTTTAGAAACCATTTGAATTATAAAATCGGCTTGTGCTGGATTTATTTTCTTTAAAGCTTCGGCAGTTTGAAACCATTCGCCTCTGTCTACTTCGGGAAAACTTTCTAATTTTCCGGATTTCGGCGGCCATTCCATTTCAAAATCGTTGCTATTTATTAAAGTTTCATCCACGTCAAATTCAACCGCCCACGCATGAACAATTTTACCCGATTTTAGTTTTACGTATTCCAGTTTAATAAAATCGCCATCGACCTCAAAACTTGTTTCTTCCTTAAACTCGCGTATAGCAGCGTCAAGCGGATCTTCATCATCTGTGAACTCCCCTTTTGGAATCGACCAGCTTTCTAAATCTTTGTTTTTCCAAAGCGGTCCGCCCGGATGCACCAAAAAGAAAAAGATTGTTTTGTCTACAAATTTATACAGTAATATGCCGGCGCTTTGTTTCTTCATGAGGCTGTTATTTATTTTTTCAAAAATCTAGTCTATAAATATCGTTATACTTTTTGGAATATCAGAGATTAATTATGGTTAACCATTTGACGGTAAAGCATTAGGATTCCGTTTTCATCCCTTTTCCAAAGATTAATGCTTTTTCCGGTTACAATTGCCCTTCCCTTTTTATTGTCCCACGAAACATCGACATAATAATAACCGTACTCGATAACAAAATTCTTTATGGGAATAATTCTGCTTGCTTTAATGGATATCGAATCAATTGAAACTCCATTTGGTTTTTCGTGTTCAACGAAATACTGTTTAATATTTTCAAATCCAATAAACATTGGCGTATCGTATGTTAGGTAAATAGCATCTTTTGTAAAGAATTCAACCGCATGTTTCTCGCCTTCCCTTTTTGTTACGAGTTCTGCAATACGCTGATTACGTTTATTAACTTCATCTTCTAAAGACTTTTTTACAGCAGGTTTTGGCGTATCACTTTCTTTTGTTTTTATGGAAGCAAAATTAGTTCCGTCAATTGCTTTGTTTGCTCCCCAAATTTCTGATACCAAAGTAAGTTTTCCGTCTTTTCCTATTTTCCATACATTCATATATTTTCCGTCATAAACCAGCGCACTGCCTTTATCGTTTACTGCATCAATATTGAAAGTTCCAATTTCAATTCCATAATTATCAATCAGCTGAACTTCAAAAATATCTCGTTTATAAGCATTTATTTTAAAGTTAGAAAGCCATTGCTCATAATAGGATTTTATATCTTCTTTTGTATATAATGCTTTATGATATTCGGGCATACAAACTGGCGCTGCATCATCATAATATTGTATTATAACATTACTATCATTATGTAAAAAAGAATCTGTTATCTGGCTGTTTATTGCTTTTAGTTTCTCTTTTAACTGCTCTGTATTTTTAATAGTTTGTCCTTCTAAATTCGTAAAAATCAAAAGGAAGATCATAATCGATAAATATCTATTTTTCATGGTTTTAGAATATTTAAATTGATCTCTTAAAAGTAGAAAAAAAATACATATATAAAATTCAATATCAACGATTTGTACATTATTACTCCTTTTATGTATTCAGAGTGCCGTTTAGATTTGTATTTTTATGAAATAAAAAAAGCAAAAAATTAAAACTATTATATTTTGAAAAAACATTTTTTATTCACCGCAATTCTGGCTGGAAGTTTTACCATTCAGGCTCAAAATAAAATCATAACGGTCAGCAATAATCTGAAAGTTGATCGAGAATTTGAAACCGTTGAACTCACAAAAAAATCACTCGGATTAGCTGCAGATTCTAAACTTGAAAATTATGCTGTAAAAGACATCAGTAATAATTCCTTTTTAGAAACCCAAACCGTAGACAATGACGGTGACGGAACTGCGGATGTACTTTTGTTTCAACCTAAAGTAAAAGCTTCGTCAAAACAAGATTTTGAGGTTTTTGTTGGAACAAATCCTTCGGCTTCAAAAATTGTGAGTTGTTATTCAAGATTTGTTCCGGAACGAACAGATGATTATGCGTGGGAAAACAATAAAGTGGCGTTTAGAACTTACGGACCTGTAGCCCAAAAAATGGTCGAGGACAAAATTCCAGGCGGAACTTTAACCAGCGGAATTGACGCTTGGCTAAAAAAAGTCGATTATCCTATTATCAATAAATGGTACGAAAAAGCAACTAACGGAACGGGAACATATCACAAAGATACTGGAGAAGGTCTGGATAATTTTCACGTGGGCGACAGCCGCGGAATTGGTGGAATTGCTGTAAAAGTAGATGGTAAATATTATTTTTCTAAGAATTTCGTAAGCTGGAAAACAATTACAACCGGGCCAATCAGAACGAGTTTCATTTTAACCTACGCCGATTGGGATGCAAAAGGAAATAAAATAACAGAATCAAAATTAATCAGTTTAGATTACGGAAGTCAGTTTTCGCGTTTCGAAATCAATATTACAGGAACTAAAACCATTTCTGCCGGAATAACGCTTCATGAGAAAAAAGGAACTATTGGAACGAATTTAAAAAATGGCTGGCTGAGTTACTGGGAACCAATCGACGATTCTGAAATTGGTTTAGGTTTAGTCGCTCCAAAAGGTACTTTAACGAGTTTTGATAATCATGTTACCGATGAAAAAGATTTGAGCAACCTTTACGGAGATATCTCGGTTAAAAACAACAAAGCAATTTATTATGTTGGTTTTGGATGGAAAAAAGGAAGTCCGTTTCAAACCAAACAAGAATGGGAAACCTATTTGACTTCTTTCGCTGAAAAAGTAAATAATCCTTTGATTGTGGAGGTTAAGAAATAGTTTTGCCACGAAGGCACTAAGATTTATACTCATTTTTGTCATTTCGAGGAAGGAGAAATCTCCGCAAGTAGCTCTACAAAGATTGACGACTTTCTTTACGGAGTTACTTACGGAGATTTCTCGTTCCTCGAAATGACAAGCTTGTCTTTAATCCTTATTTTTTATTTTATCACAGGAAAATAATTCTACTATAAGATAATTTCTAACTTAAATATAGCCCACGGTTGAAACCGTGGGAAACGTATTGTGATTATGCATTGAGTCCCACGGTTGAAACCGCGGGCTATGTTTGAAATACTATTTGTTTACACACAGATTATTTTTTTAATTAAACCTGCGTCAATCCGTTTAATCCGTAAAACCCGCGGGCTATTAAACTCACCGCCTCGCAGGAAAATAATTCTCCTTTAAGATAATTTCCAGCGGAATATAATGTGTACGCTCTGCATCTTCCTGAAGAACCAGCTTTTTATACAAATAATTGATTCCCATATAGCCCTGACTTTCGGGTCTTTGGTTGATTAAAAAATCGATTACGCCTTTGTTTAGGTATTCAATATTTTCATTTAATAAATCGTAGCCAATAATTCGGATTCCTTTTATATTGTTTTGTTCCAAAAATCTGGCAACAATATAAGCCCTTGAATTCGGCACAAAAATACTGCTGATTCCTGAAAACATCTCCAAATTCATTTGGTCGATTCCCGAATCTTTAATCGTAACTTCTGAAAACTTAAAATTCGTAAGTTCTTCATTTCCTTTAAAGAAAGAATAAAATCCGTCAATACGCTGTAAGTAAACCGATGTGCTTTCGATTTCACGGGTAATTTTAAAGATCAAAACATGTCTTTCATTTTTTACCGCAAAACTGATTAATCTTCCGGCCAGATAACCGCTCTGAAAAGCATCCTGACCTACATAAGCGTGATCGTCTTCATTTGAAATATTCGAATCGATCATCACAACCGGAATATTTTTCTTTTTGTATTCGTTTAAAAACTGAACAGAATCTTCGTAAAATATTGGAGCAAATAATAATCCATCGCAATCGAACTCCAATACTTTATTGACAGATTCCTTAAAAGAAGCGGCATTAAAATCGTAAAAGAAATAATCCAGCACAATTCCGAATTTGCTAAACTCCAAAGCAGCTTTCTCAATACCTTCAACCTGACTTCTCCAATATTCTAATTTTTCATATTTAGGAAGAAAAACCGCAAAATGAAACTTCTTATTTAAGGCAAGATTACTGGCCAGAATATTTCGCTTATAGCCAAATTCTTCAATTATAGCATTGACTTTATCTACAGTTTCCTGTGCAGCCTGACCGCGATTATGTATAATCCTGTCAACAGTTCCGGGCGAAACATTGGCTAATTCGGCAATTTTTTTAATTGTTATGATATTGATTCTTTTTTAGTTAAAATAATAAAAGCTCTTTGGTATAAATTATTTTTTTTAGCAAAAATAAGTTGTTTTACATTACAATTTACATACATTTGTAAAATACCGTGTGCGTACACGTAAAAATACACATAATATAAAAACGGCAAACAATTTTTATATTATTATTTCAAAAACCAAAACAAAACTTTACCCAATGATTGTAGATTCATTACATAATGCAGCTAAATATTATAGTCTGCATCCTAATTTTCAAAAAGCTTTTGAGTACGTAAATCAAACTGATATTGCCAATCTTGAAGCGGGAACTATAGAAATTAATGAAGGCTTAAAACTAATCGTAATTCACGGCGACGGAAGTACGAGAGAAGAAAGTATTAAAGGCTTTGAATGCCACGATAAAAACATTGACATTCAAATTTCAATACAAGGCCCTGAAACTTTTGCATGGAAACCAAGAGAAAAATGTGTCAGCCCAAACGGTGATTACAGCGACGAAAGAGATGTTCGTTTTTTTCACGATAAACCGGATATGTTTTTTGAACTTCAGGAAAAACAATTTGCGATTTTATTTCCCGAAGATGTTCATGCCGCGATGATTGGCGAAGGTTTTTTGAAAAAACTGGTATTTAAAGTTAGGATCTCCTAACGGAGAAAAATTCCAAATTTTAAATTCCAAATTCCAAGTGAAAACTTAAAAGATTATTTTTCAAAAATTGGAATTTGGGATTTAAAATATTGAGATTTAAACATAAAATCAAACACATATAAATATACTTTACTTTCCAGAGGTTTGGAATTTGGAATTTAAAGTATTGAATTTTAAACACAAAATATGGATTCAATATTTAATCTAAAAGGAAAAATTGCACTTATAACAGGCGGTGCCGGAGTATTAGGAAGCAACTTTGCAAATGTTTTGGCAAAACAAGGCGTAATTGTTGGGATTGTTTCTCAATCGATTGAAAAAGCAAACAAAACTGTAAAAGATATAGAAGCGAATGGCGGGCAAGGATTTGCGATTCAGGCGAATGTTTTAAGCAAAGAAGAATTAGAAAAAGCAAAAGACTTTATCGTTGAAAAATATGGTCGTCTTGATATCTTAATTAATGCTGCCGGAGGAAATATGCCGGGCGCAACAATTCAGCCGGATCAGGCCATTTATGATATGAAAAGCGATGATTTACAAAAAGTTGTCGATTTGAATATTATTGGTACTATGCTTCCAACTCAGGTTTTTGCTGAACTTTTTGCGAAACAGAAATCAGGAAACATTATCAATATTTCATCGGCATCGGCACAAAGACCTTTAACTAGAGTTGTGGGATATTCTGCTTCAAAAGCGGCAATTGACAATTTTACACAATGGATGGCGGTTGAATTAGCTCAAAAATATGGCGAGGGAATTCGCGTAAATGCCATTTCTCCGGGATTTTTTATTGGAGAACAAAACCGTGCTTTATTATTAACTCCAGAAGGAAAATTGACTCCAAGAGGCGAAAAAATCATCGATCACACGCCAATGGGAAGATTTGGAACTCCGGAAGATATTGACGGTGCACTTTTATTTTTATGCAGCGACATGTCAAAATTCGTTACGGGAACAATTTTAAAAGTTGACGGAGGTTTTGCCGCAACTAGCATTTAAGATTTCTCAAGTCCTGCAAGGTTTTCAAAACCTTGTAGGTCTAAATTATACATCTATATAAATAAAAAATAATACCTACAAGGTTTTGAAAACCTTGCAGGAGAACAAACCAAAAACACATAACAAATGGAACAAACATTAAGATGGTTCGGACCAAATGATCCTGTTTCTTTACAAGATATTGCACAAACCGGAGCAACCGGAATCGTAACGGCTTTACACCATATTCCAAACGGAGAAGTTTGGAGTATTGAAGAAATTATTAAACGAAAAGTGGAAATTGAACACGAAAACGGAGATCCTAAAAAAGGTGCTTCGGGTTTGACTTGGTCGGTTGTAGAAAGTATTCCGGTACACGAAGACATTAAAAAACAAACGGGGAATTATCTTCAATACATTGAAAATTATAAGGAAAGCATTCGCAATCTGGCTTTATGCGGCATCAAATGTGTGTGTTATAATTTCATGCCGGTTTTAGACTGGTCAAGAACTGATTTGTCCTATACAGTTGAAGACGGTTCGAAAGCTTTACGTTTTGACATTAATGCTTTTGCGGCTTTTGAATTATTCATTTTGAAAAGACCGGGCGCAGAAAAAGAATATTCTGCAGAGCAAACTCAAAAAGCCAAAAGCTATTTTCAGGCAATGACGGATGAAGATAAAGCAAAACTGCAACAAAATATTCTGGCTGGACTTCCGGGTGCTGAAGAAGCTTATTCTGTTGAAGATTTTCTAGTTACATTAAGTGGTTACCATCATATTGACAGACAAGCTTTAAAAGATAATTTATTCTACTTTTTACAACAGATTATTCCGGTTGCCGAAAGTAAAGGTGTTTTGATGGCGATTCATCCAGACGATCCGCCCTACCCGATTTTAGGTTTACCAAGAGTTGTTAGTACAGAGGAAGATTTGATTGAATTAATGAATGCTGCTCCTTCTAAATCAAACGGATTTACTATGTGTACGGGTTCATACGGCGTAAGAGCGGATAATGATTTACCGGGAATTGTGAGACGTCACGGTGATAAAATGAATTTTATTCATTTAAGAAGCACGCAAAGAGACGAAGAAGGTAGTTTCTACGAAGCAAACCATCTTGAAGGTGATGTTGATATGTACGAAGTTGTAAAAGCAATTTTGGAAGTGGAGAAAAGAAACAAAACCAAATTGCCAATGCGCCCGGATCATGGACATCAAATGCTGGATGATTTAAAGAAAAAAACAAATCCGGGCTATTCTGCAATTGGCCGTTTACGAGGTCTGGCAGAATTGCGAGGACTTGAATTAGGGATTAAGCGATCTATATAATGGGTTTGCCACGAAGGCGCTAAGGCGCGAAGATTTTTTAAAGCTTTATGTTTTTAGTCTCGCAAAGTCGCAGAGACGCAAAGTTTTAAAGGTAGAATTGTCATTCCGAGGAACGAGGAATCTTCGCAAGAAGCTCCGCAATGAAAATCGTCAATCTTTGTGGAGCTGCTTGCGAAGATCCTTCCTTCGTCAGGATGACAAAAATGAGAGTAAATCTGCGTGAAAGAAAAAACAAAAAAACTTTGCGCCTTAGTGCCTTCGTGGCAAACCCACACAATAAAACTAACTAACCACAAAAACCACAAAACCATGATTCGCCAAACCATTCTTATATCCTGCAGCCTTTTTATGAATGCTGTATTGGCGCAGGAAATACCTAAAATTATTACTTCAAAAACAGATTATCTTCCTGATTTTAGTTTTGCGGGATATCATTTCGGCGAAAGCCAAATTCCTGAGGCAAATGGAAAAATTATTAATGCAGTTGATTTTGGCGTAAAAGCAAATGATAATTTAGACGATTCAAAAGCTTTATTGAAGGCTTTAAAAGCAGCCAATGCTGTTGACGGAAATGTTATTTTACAATTACCTCAAGGCAAAATTATTCTGAGTGAAATTGTCTATATCGAAAGAAGCAATTTTCTACTTCGCGGTACAGGTTCTGGCGAAAATGGAACTGAAATTTACTGCCCAAGACCAATGATGTATCTTAAAGATCCTGAATCTCTGGCGGAACTTCGTGAATATCTTACCACTTTTGACAAAAGACAACGCGAACCTGAAAATAATGTCGATTTGCCTTTCTCGCAATATGCGTGGTCTGGCGGTTTCATTTGGACACAGATTCCGGGTGAACGTGTAAAATCTTATTTGGATAAATACGAACCGGATTCTAATGTTTTGGCGAAAGTCAGTTCTGGGAAAATGGGCGAATTTACGATCAATGTTTCTGATGTAAAAAATCTAAAAGTTGGTGATATTGTCGAATTGGAGTTGTTCAATAAAGACGGTGAAAACGGCGAAATCATTAAAGATTTATATCAAGGCGCAAAAGTAAAACCGGGTTCGCATCACTGGCAGTTTCCAAAACTTCCTATTGTGAGACAACAGGTTGAAATTGTGAAGATTTCAAATTCAAAAATTACGATTAAAACACCTTTAACCATTTCGATAAAACCTAGTTATCAGGCGCAATTGGTAGAATGGAAACATTTAGATGAAGTAGGAATCGAACATCTTCGCTTTACTTTTCCTGATATTCCAAGAGTGGCGCATCACGTTGAACCGGGAAATAATGCTATTTTCCTGACCCGTCTTTTTAACAGCTGGGTGAATGATGTAAAAATCACAAATGCCGACAGCGGTATTTTAGGGGAAGAAATTTCAAATGTTACAGTTCAGAATATTATTACCGATGGACCGCATTTATCTCATTATACGGTAACTTTAGGAGGCGTTCATAATGTTTTGGTGAAGAATCTTAAAATCTACAATAAAGCGGTTCATCCGTTGAGTTTCAATACTTTTTCTACTAAAAATGTATATCAGGATTGTGAAATATTTGCCGATGCGCTTTTAGATCAGCATTCCGGTGCAAATCATCAAAATTTGTTTGATAATATAACGGTTCATATTACAGCTGATAAAAATAATAGTTACTTTTTATTTGGCGGCGGCGGTGCTGATTACTGGAAACCTTCGCACGGGCCTTTCAGTACTTTTTGGAATTTAAATGTACAAGTCGAAAATCCGGATCAGTCAAAACCGGTTTTATTATACGGAATGAAAGACGGGGCTTTCGCCAGAATTATTGGCGTAAATGGAAATACAAAATTTGAAATCAAATACGATGTCGATCCCTATATTGAATTTTTAAACACGCCGATAGAAAAAATCCCGTCGCTGTATGATTATCAATTAAAAAAACGATTGAAGTAAAGTTCTTTTTTAATCTCGCAAAGACGCTAAGACGCAAAGTTTCTCATTTTTGTCATTTCGACGAAGGAGAAATCTTCGCGAGAAACTCTACAAAGATTGGACTCTCGTTGGCGAGCTACTTGTGGAGATTTCTCCTTCGTCGAAATGAGAAAAAACTTTGTGTTCCAGCGGTTGAAACCGCTGGCTATGTTTTAAATTCTATATCAATATAAAAACCTTTGCACCTCTGATCCTTTGCCTCTTTGAACCTAAAAAAATAAACGCTATGAAATACAAAATAGCTTTTCTCGTAACCGTACTTATTTTCGGAAATCTGTTTTCCCAAAATAAATACCGCCTTAAAAATATTTCTACAACCGACGGGCTTTCGCAGAGTTCTGTTATTGCCATACATCAGGATAAGCTTGGGCAGATGTGGTTTGGTACGCGCGACGGATTGAATAAATACGACGGCAGCCGATTTACGATTTTCAGGAATGATGTCAATGATAAATCTTCCATTAGCAACAATGATATTCTGGCAATTGTAGAAGACAATTCCGGAAAAATCTGGGTTGGAACTTATAATGGTTTAAATTGTTACGATCCTGTTTCTGGCAAATTTACCCGATATCTGCATACCAAAGCCAATCACACGATAAGCAATAATGCGGTTTGGACGATTAAAGAAATTGGTAACGAAATGTGGTTTGGGACTTCAAAAGGCTTGACCATTTTGAATAAAAAGACAGGAAATTTTACTTCGGTTTTTCATTCAGATACGGATACTTCTACACTTCCGAGCAATAATATTTTAAGCATTGTAAAAACCAAAAAAGGTGAAATCTGGATTGGAACTACAAAAGGTTTATGCCAGTTGACAAGCAGAAAAGGCAGTAAATTTTCGTTTAAAAATTATCCGTTAAATCCTGTTGATTTATTAACGGTACAATCGGTTATTGAAGATAAAACAGGTAATTTATGGGTTGGGACAAAAAATAAAGGACTTTTAAAATTCGATCAAAAACAAAAAGCTTATGTTCCTTTTTTAGATACTGCGAAATACCGCGAAATCAATACAGACATTCGATCTTTAATAATTGACAAGCAAGGTTCTTTGTGGATTGGCGCTTATGACGGAATTTACATTTTAGGTCAGGATAAAAGTCTGCAAAAAATAAACAACAGCAATAACAACAATGGAATCGATAAAGTAAAATCTGTTTATATGGATAAAAAAGGTTCGATCTGGATTGGCTGTTATTACAAAGGCGTGAATCTTTGGGACGTTTCAAATGTCAATTTCTCTAATTACAATCAGAACTCGAAAAAGATTCCAATGAGTTTTGACGTGGTTAGTTCGATCATTGCCGATAAAAATCACAATATTTATTTTGGAACAGAAGGCGGCGGTATCACGATTTTCAACCAAAATACCGAAGCCGTAAGTTACATAAACAGCAAAACCGGACAATCCAATAAAAATGATATTAAATCGATGTGTCTTTCTGACGATCATATTTTATGGATTGGAACTTTTAGCAAAGGATTATCGGCTTATAATACGATTTCAAAAAGAATTGAAGACAGTCGAATTACCCAAGATTTACTTGCTTTATTGAAAGAAAGCGGTGTTTATTCGCTTAAAACCGAAGGTCCTGTTTTATGGATTGGAACTTTTGGAAAAGGTTTAATTCGTTACGATACAGCAAATAAAACTTTTCAAATTATTGGAAATGATAATACAAAACCCGTTTTTCTGACCAATAATATTGTTAGAACTATTTTAGTTGACAAACAAAATTACGTTTGGGTTGGAACTCAAAACGGTTTAAACCGAATTCCGCTCAAAAATTTCAATCCGCAGCAATATAAAATTCAACATTTCTTTTACGATCATGCCGCTTTGTCCGGTGATGATATTTTGACTTTATTTCAGGATTCTCAACATAAAATCTGGGTGGGAACAAAAGCAAAAGGGCTGCATTATTTTGATGGAAAAAAATTCAATCACATTAATCTTAAAATAGGAAATACTGTAATTACTTCTATTCATTCTATTTTAGAAGATGATGATAAAAACCTATGGATCAGCACCAATCTGGGAATTATTAAATACAATACAACGAAAAAGAATATTGTGATTTATGATCAAAAAGATGGATTGGCAAGTAATGAATTCAATGATAATTCGGCTTTAAAATTAGATTCCAATCAATTTTATTTCGGAAGTCCGTCTGGAGCTACTTATTTTGATGCTGCCAAAATTTCCTTGAATCAATACGCTCCGCAGGTTTTAATTACCGATTTGAAAATCAAGAATGAAACTATTCATGCAGAAGATAAAGACGGAATTTTAGAAAAAAGTATTGGTTTTACCCAAACCATAACGCTGGATTATGATAAGGCTAATTTCTCGATAAACTTTGCAATTCCAAATTACATTCGATCAAAAAACAATCAATACAGTTATCGCTTAATTGGATTGGAAAATAACTGGACAACGACTAAAAATGCTGAAGCTAATTTTGCGATTCAAAATCCGGGAACTTATGTTTTTGAAGTCCGCGGTGCAAACAACGACGGCGTTTGGAACAAAACTCCCGCAACGCTTACGGTTGTTGTAAATCCGGCTCCGTGGCGCAGTATCTGGGCATTTTTATTGTACGGAATTGTAATTGGTTTAGGATTATACGGTTTGATCTGGATTATGAAATCGAAAGCGAGATTGAAACAGAAATTAGAACTGGAATATCTTGAAACGAAACGTATTGAAGAAAATAACCGTGCAAAACTAGATTTCTTCACTAATATTTCGCATGAATTTAGAACGCCTTTAACGTTGATTTTAGGGCCATTGCAGCAAATTCTGGCAGATTATAACGGAACGAATGAAATGTACAAAAAGCTTTTGGTAATTGAAGGAAGCGCGAATCATCTTTTAAGTTTAATTAACCGTTTAATGGATTTCAGAAAACTTGAAAATGATCAGGTTACGTTAGAATCTGCTAACGGAAATATTGTAAAATTCACCAGAGAAATCTTTTTATCGTTTATAGAATATGCCAAAGACGGCGGTTACGATTATACTTTTGAAACTTCGGATGAAGAAATATCGGTTTATTTTGACCGATATAAACTCGAGCGTGTATTTTATAATTTGATTTCGAATGCGTTTCGATATACGCCAAAAGGCGGAACGATCAACATTAAAATAAATCACGATCCCGAAAATCTTTTTATCGAGGTTGAAGATTCCGGAGTGGGAATTTCAGAAGAACATATTGACAAGATTTTTGATTTATTTTTTGAAGTGCCAACACACAATCAGGTTCAGAAAAATTATAATAAAGGAACCGGAATTGGGCTTTCGATTGTAAAAAATATTGTAAAACTGCATAAAGGGACAATCGATGTTAGCAATAAAACTTCCGGCGGCGTTATTTTTAAAGTAACGCTTCCGCTTGGGCGTGAACATCTTTTAGACAGCGAGATTATTCCTGATTTTAAAATCAGCGATGATATTGCGCAATATACGGCACAGCTTGAACCTTCGGAAACTATAGAAAATGAAGACATTGACGATTTGATTGTTAATGAAGAAAAGCAGACGATTCTGCTTGTTGAAGATCATAAGGTTTTGAGAAAGTTCATGAAAAACCTGCTCAAAAAAGATTATAATATTATTGAGGCCGAAAACGGAAAAATTGCTTTTGAAAAGGCTTTAAAATTTGTTCCGAATTTGATTATCAGCGATGTTATTATGCCCGAAATGGTGGGAACTGAACTTTGTTCTAAAATAAAGGAAAACTTAAAAACGAGTCATATTCCGGTTATTTTGCTGACTTCGAGATCTTCATTAGTATATAAATTTGAAGGTTTAGAAAGCGGTGCCGACGATTATATTAGTAAACCGTTTAATTTAATGGAATTCAGGCTTCGCGTTAAAAATCTTTTAAATTCAACCGAACGTTTGAAACTTAAGTTTTCAAGCGAAGACAGTTTTATTCCGTCAGAAATCACGGTTTCATCTCTGGATGAAGAATTATTAAAAAAAGCTTTTAAAATTGTCGAGGACAATATTTCGAACGAACAATTTGATATTCCGTTTTTCTGTTCAGAATTGGGCGTAAGCCGCACCATGTTATTCTTAAAAGTAAAAGCCTGGACAAATTTTACACCAAACGAATTCATTCATGAAATCAGGTTAAAACGTGCCGCTCAATTATTGGAACAAAACAAATTAAACGTTTCAGAAATCAGCTATAAAGTCGGCTTTAACAATCCGAAATACTTTAGCAAATGCTTCCAAAAAAGATACGGAGAAACTCCGTCGCAATTTGCTGACAAATTTTACGAAAAAACTTTTTGATGTATTCCTGCAAGGTTTTCAAAACCTTGTAGGTATAATTTCAATACTTACCAATCACTAAAAACATAACGATAATTTTAATACCTGCACGGTTAAAAAACATTACAGTTATTTACACCTACAAGGTTTTGAAAACCTTGCAGGATTAATTGTCATAAATTTTAAAAACCGCATTTTTAAAGGGCTTAAAAAAGGGTATCTGTATTTTTAGATACCCTTTTTTGTATTTCTATATCGTTTTCGGCCTATACATTTGCGATATGAAAATCAGGAAAACAAACTTTTTATTGCTGCAAATTTTGTTTGTCATTATGATAATCGGAATGAGTCTATTGCTTTTCTACTTTCTCTAACATTAACCTTAAAACCAAAAAATGAATGTTTACAGACGAACAAATTAAATCGTTTAGATGGTATTTACTAGTATCTCTTTTATTGGCAAGTATCATGATGACTGCACAGGAACGAAAAGTTACGGGAAAAGTAACTTCGAGCGAGGATTTACTTGGTCTTCCTGGTGCTAATGTCTATATCAAGAATTCTTCTGTTGGAGCAACTACAGATATGGATGGAAATTATACCGTTTTTGTTTCTGAGAAAAATGCTGTTTTAGTATTCAATTTCGTAGGATACCAAAGCGTTGAAATTCCGGTTGGAAACAAAACTGCCATTAATGTAAGTTTAAAACCAGATACTAAAAATCTTGAAGAAGTAATTGTAGTAGGTTATGGAACTCGCAAAAAGAGCGACATTACAGGTTCAGTATCTTCTGTAACGGCAAAAGAATTGACTGCTTATCCTGTTTTAAGTGCAGAACAAGCTTTACAAGGTCGTGCAGCAGGGGTTTCGGTACAAAGTAATAATGGAGGTGAGCCGGGTGCGCCTGTAAAAATCAGGGTTCGTGGCGGAACTTCTATTAATGCGAGTGGAGATGCTCTTGTTGTGGTTGACGGTTTTGCAGGAGTTTCAATGCCTGCTCCTCAGGATATTGCTTCTATTGAGGTTTTAAAAGATGCTTCGGCAACGGCAATCTACGGATCAAGAGGTTCAAACGGGGTTATTATGGTTACGACTAAAAAGGGAAAACCAGGAAAACCGGTAATTGAATTCAGCAACTCTACTTCTATTCAAACTGTAAACAATAAACTGGATTTATTAGATGCAGATCAGTTTGCAGCCTACAGAAAAAGTTTTACAACGCACACGCAAGGTCCTGCAAATACAGACTGGCAGGATGTTATTTATCGTGACGGAATGATTTCGAATACACAATTATCATTTTCAGGCGGATCTGACACTGTGAAATATTATGTTTCCGGAACTTATTTCAACCAAAATGGTGTTGTAATCAATTCAGGAATTGACAGATATACGATTGTTGCCAATCTTGAAGCTGATTTATCCCCTAAATTCAAAGTGGGTTTAAACACTTTTACAAGTAAACAAAACAAGGACGGAATTGTAAGCCAGACTGGAGCCGGAGGAACTCGAGCTGCGGGTGTAATTGCATCGGCTTACAGATTTATGCCAGACAAAGGAATTTATAACGAAGACGGAACGTATACAACAACTGCACCGATTGGTGATGACATTGATAACCCGTATGCAACGGCAATGGAAAATATTTTGGAAACAGTTTCTATTGTAAACAGAAACAATTTCTTTGCACAATACAAAATCACAAAAGATTTAGATTTTAAAACGACTTTAGGTTTAACAGATAATAATTCTCAAACAGGAAGATTTATTCCTTCAACATTAATTGCAGGAAAAAATATTAAAGGAGAAGCTTCTGTAAACAACACTAGATTTTCTTCTTTCTTAACAGAGAATTATTTGACTTTTAAACGTGAAATTATCGAAAAAGGGGTTTTAACGGTTCTTGGAGGTTATTCATACCAAAAGAACAAAAACGAAAGTTCATTCGCAGCTTCAAGAGGATTTTTAACAAATACGAATTCATATAGAAATCTTGGTGCAGGAACTGTATTCTTAAAACCAGATTCTAATTTATCTGAAACGGAATTAATCTCTGCTTTCGGAAGGTTGAACTTTGATTACGATGATAAATATTTACTAACGTTTACGGCCAGACGAGATGGTTCTTCAAGCTTTAGTAAAAACTACAAATACGGAACTTTCCCTTCTGGAGCCATTGGATGGAATATTGGTAAAGAAAATTTCTTAAAAGACAGCAAAACAATTTCTAATCTTAAATTGAGAGCAAGTTACGGAGCAACAGGAAATCCATCTATTGGTGCCTACTCTACTCTTTCAAGATTCTCTGAAATTTATGATGTGAGCGGTGACGTTATTGTAAATGCGGTTCAATTGACATCTTTAGATAATCCGAATTTGAAATGGGAAACTTCATACCAACAAGATTACGGAATTGATTTAGGTTTATTTGATAACAGAATCAGCATTACAGCAGATTATTATAAAACGATCACGAAAGATTTATTATTCAATAGGCCGCTTCCGGGAGTTTCCGGAATTGCTTCTCAGCTTCAAAACGTTGGAGAATTAGAAAACAAAGGATGGGAATTAGGTATTAATTCTAAAAACTTTATTGGTCAGGATTTTACATGGAATACAAGTTTTAATATTTCTTCAAATAAAAATAAAGTATTAAAATTAGCTGATAATAAAGATTTATTGATCAACTCAACTCCAGGTCACTTTTTGGCAACAGAATCTCAAATTTTGAGAGTTGGTGAGCCGGTTGGTTCTTTCTTCGGATTCATTTATGATGGTGTTCTTCAACAAGGAGAAACTGCTTTACCTGGGAATTTTGAAACAACTGCAGGTGGTGAAAAATTCAGAGATTACAATGGTGACGGAAAATTAGATTCACAAGATAAAACGATTATTGGAAATCCAAATCCTGATTTCATCTTTGGTTTAAACAATGATTTCACGTATAAAAATCTTGATTTGAATATTTTCTTCCAAGGTTCAGAAGGCGGACAAATCCTAAACTATACTTTAATGGAATTAGCATCTGGAAACAACAATGCTACAACAGAAGTTTTAGATTCTTGGACTCCAACAAATACAGATACAAATGTTCCTAAAAATGCAGCAAGAACAAAAAGAGTTACGTCTAGATTTGTTTATGACGGAAGTTACATCCGTTTAAAAAACATCTCTTTAGGATATAGTTTAAGTGAGAATGTTGTTTCTAAATTCGGATTAAGCAAAGTTCGTTTTTACATCAGTGCACAAAACCTTTGGACCATTACTGATTATCCGGGAACTGACCCTGAAACGAGTTACTTAAACGACAACAACTCAAGAAGTAATACCAATTTAGGATTGGATTATGGAGGTTATCCAAACGTGAGAACGTTTACAATGGGTCTAAACGTAAAATTCTAACAATAAAAATATCATGAAAAAATATATAGCTTTTCTTTTCCTGGGAACACTTACCTTTTTTGCATGTTCTGATTTAGAAGAACATCCGGTGGGAGTCATTCGTCCAGAAAACTTTTTCAATAATACCGACGATTTACAGGCAGCTGTAAACGGAGCTTTTGCAAACATTGCACATAATAATTATTGGGGAAGAGAATTTACAATTGCCTTAATGCTTCGCGACGATATGTCTGACATTGGTGATAGAACTACACAAGCCGCACGTATCGATGTAAACGATATGAGTATGAACGATACAAATGCGCTTGTAGCTAACTTTTGGCCGCAGTCATATGTTATCATTACAGCAGCAAATCAGGCCATTGAAGGTGCTAAAAAAACACCGGGAGATCCTGCAAAAGTAAACGCAATTGTAGCTCAGGCTTATTTCGCAAGAGCTTTTACTTACTATCATTTAGTACGTCTTTTTGGAGATATTCCGTACATTGATTTTGTGGTGAATGATGTTTCTCAGGTAAACTCTATCAGCAAAACTAAAGAAGCCGATGTGTATCCTAAAATCATTGCCGATTTAGAATTTGCAAAACAATGGCTGGATGACAAACCAAAAGTAAAAGCCGTTCCAGGAAAAGGGACTGCAGCAGGATATTTAGCTTCTGTTTATTTAACTTTGGGTCAATATCAAAAAGCGTATGACGAAGCAAAATATGTTATTACAAACGAAACAAAATTTGGTTTAGGTCTTGATGCAGATTTTCAGGATTTATTTAATGCTACAAAAGCAGCTTCATTAAAAGAACCATTATTTACAGTAGATTTTAATAACTTAACATCTGGAAATTACGGTCAGGATTATACGGCGTTTTTTACAGGTTCATTAAAAGATGATAGTTACAGCTACGGACAAGGATTTTCTGTTGCCGTTCCGTCATTAAAAGTGTTTAATACTTGGGATCAAAGAGATTACAGAAGAGCCGTAAGTTTTGATACCATTATTAGAAAGAAAACCGGGCCGGGCGGATCATTGCAGGTTTATCCTTCAAGCGACAACGAAAAAGCGCCACGTCCGCATATTGCAAAATATTTCCGTTTTCCGGGAAAAGCAGGTGCAAACGGAAGAACTTCTCAGCACAACTATATTACAATGCGTTATGCCGAAGTTTTATTGACAGCTGCTGAAGCTTTAAACGAAATTAATCCGGGAACTGCAGAAGCTGATGGTTATGTAAACCGAGTTCGTGCAAGAGCGAGAAATAAAGCAGGAAGACAAGTTTCTTTCCCCGCAAATGTAACACCAGGTTTGTCAAAAGCTGATTTCAAAAAAATGGTTATTGACGAAAGAAGATTAGAATTAGCTTTTGAATATATCAGATGGTACGATATCAAAAGATTGAAAAATGGTCCTGAAGTATTTGGTCCTGCAGGTTTAGAACCGCATGCAAATTTTGATCCAAACAAAGATTATTTATGGCCATTGCCGGGAACAGAACTGGCAATAAATCCAAATTTAAAACCAAATAATCCGGGTTATTAATTTAGCATAATTATATTGAACGCGGATATGTCAATAATAATTTGTCTCCCGCAGATTTGACAGATTGAGCAGATTGAATTATTTTTTTAAAAATCTGTTGGAAATAAAAAAAATCAGCCAAATCTGCCAAATCTGCGAGAGAAAAAAATTCGCGTCTAAAAACAAAGTCTAGAAACTAAAAATTAGATTAATTAGTAATATGAATAAAGTTAGTTTCATTTTAATCCTTGGGTTTGCATCGCTGGTAACAGCGTGCAAGTCCGGGATTAATTCTCAAACAAAAAATACCCCTGCGGTAACAAATAATCTTCTGGAAACGCGTTACAAAATGTTACTCGATTATCCGGTAGATTCTCTGTCGATGCCAAGAAGCATGAATATCAAAACCAATAAGATTCGCAAAGTCCCTTCAAGAGACTGGACAAGCGGTTTTTTTGCCGGAAATCTTTGGCATTTATACCAATTAACAGGCGATTCTAAATATAAAGTACAAGCTCAAAAATGGACTCCTTTCAGCAAAAAGGAAAGTGTTAACAGTAATTCGCATGACGTAGGTTTTAAAGTGTTTTGCAGTTTCGGAGAAGCGCTGAAAGTGGAAAACAAGAAAGAGTACGAAGCGGTAATTATTAAAGGCGCTGAAACTTTATGCACAAGGTTTAATCCAAAAGTAGGTTCTATTCGTTCCTGGGATTTCAACAAAGAAATTTGGGATTATCCGGTTATCATCGACAATATGATGAATCTGGAATTGCTTTTTGAAGCATCTAAATTATCAGGAAACCCAAAATATCGTGACGTTGCCATTCAACACGCTAATACCACTTTAAAAAATCAATTTAGAGAAGACAACAGCTGTTATCATGTAATAGATTATAATCCGAATACGGGTGAAGTCAGAAAGAAAACTACTTTACAAGGTTTTAATGACGATTCGGTTTGGGCACGCGGACAAGGCTGGGCAGTTTACGGATTTACAATGTCATACCGATATACAAAAGATCCGGCTTATTTAAAACAAGCCGAAGCGACAGCAAAGTTTTTTATGACGAATAAAAACCTTCCTGAAGACGGAATTCCGTATTGGGATTTAAAAGATCCGAGTATTCCAAATTCGCCGCGAGATGTTTCTGCAGCAATGGTAATGGCATCAGGATTATATGAATTATACAGTTATACACAAAATAAAAGTTATTTGGCTTTCGCCGATAAACTAATAGCATCGGTTCAAACTGATAAATATATTTTAGATCCTAAAATTAAGGCTCCTTTTCTATTTGATCACAGCACAGGAAACTGGCCAAAACACGACGAAATTGACGAACCAATAATCTACGCCGACTATTATTTTCTGGAAGCGTTACTTAGAAAAAAGTGATACAGGGTACAAAGGTACAGAGTTACAAAGCGACAAAGGTTTTAGCTTTTGAGCCTCTGAACCTTTGAGCCTAAAAACCTTTGAACCTCTGAGCCTATGAACCTTTGAACCTAAACACACATGAAGAATTATCAAAACAATACATTTTCAATTTTTGCGCTTTTTGTTTTTTTTCAGATTTGTCTGAGCAGCAGTTTTGCTCAGACAAAGATGAATTTTAACGACAACTGGCTGTATCTTGAAAATCATACTTCAAATCTTACCGAAGCTCAAAAGGCTTCAAACTGGACTTCTATAAATTTACCACATACCTGGAACGCCGAAGATGCAACCGATTTATATCCGGGTTACCGACGTGATGCAAGCTGGTATCAAAAGAAATTAAATATTCTCCAAATTGACAAAAACAAAGTGTATTCGTTATACTTTGAAGGTTCAAATATTACAACAAAAGTATATGTAAACGGAAAAGAAGCCGGCGGACACATTGGCGGTTACATTGGCTTTTCTATAGACATTACCAACTTTATTAAAGAAGGAAACAATGATATTTTTGTTCGTGTTGATAATAGTTACGACATCGAAATTATTCCATCTCAAAAAAGTGATTTCTTTATTTATGGCGGAATCACACGCGATGTTTGGTTTGTTTCGAAATACAAAAACCATATTGATAATTTGAAGATTACAACGCCTGAAGTTTCAGCTAAAAAAGCTTCGGTACAAGTTGTTTCTTCTTTTATAAATTCTGATAATTCAAAAGATTTATCGTTAACGGTAACACTTAAAAATCCGAAAGGGAAAAAAGTGGCCAGCAAAACTATTCCTGTTTCAGATAAAACTTCAACAATCACTTTCGAAAACATCAAAAACCCGGAACTTTGGGATACCGAAAAACCAAATTTATATTCCTTAACGGCTATTTTATCAGAAAAAAATCAAATTAAAGACAGCGTTTCTGAGAAAGTAGGTTTTAGATGGTTTGAGTTTAAAGATCACGGTCCTTTCTATTTAAACGGAAAACGTTTGTTGATTCGCGGAACACATCGCCATGAAGAGCAAGCCGGAGTTGGTGCGGCAATGAGCAACGCACAACATTGGGCCGACATGAAATCGATAAAAGATATGGGTGCTAACTTTGTTCGTTTAGCACATTATCCGCAAGATCCTGAAATTTATAAAGCCTGTGATGAATTAGGTTTATTGGTTTGGGATGAATTGCCTTGGTGCCGCGGCGGGATTGGTGATGAACTTTGGCAGACAAATACTAAAAACATGCTTAAAGAAATTATTAATCAAAATTACAATCATCCAAGTATTATAATCTGGTCACTTGGAAATGAAATGAACTGGCTTCCTGATTTTCCTAATGGTGACAATACAGAAAAAACAAATATATTTTTAACGGAACTAAATGATATTGCGCATAAACTGGACCCAACCAGAAAAACGGCAATTAGAAAATATTATGAAGGTTCGCATATTGTCGATGTTTTCTCCCCTTCTATCTGGTCTGGCTGGTATTCTGGAAGTTACAAAAACTACCAAAAAGCAATTGATGTTTACAAAAAAGAATACAAACATTTCATTCATGCCGAATATGGCGGTGACAGTCACGTAGGCCGTCACAGCGAGAATCCGGTAACAGGCGAAAATGTCATAAAAGCGGAAGGTTGGGAAGAAGCAATTGTACAGACTAAAGTTGCGAATATTGCCCAAATTGGCGATTGGAGCGAAAATTATATCGTTGATTTATTTGACTGGCACTTGCATATATCCGAGAATGACCCAAATTTTGTGGGAAATGTACAATGGGCATTTAAGGATTTTGCAACGCCTTTACGTCCGGAAGATGATATTCCGTATATGAACCAAAAAGGTTTGGTGGACCGAAACGGAAACCCGAAAGATGCGTATTATGTTTTTAAAAGTTATTGGGGCAAAGAGCCTTTCGCTTACATAGAATCGCATACCTGGACAGAACGCCAAGGTCCTGAAAATACACCAAGAACAATAAATGTTTTTAGTAACTGCGAAAAAGTTACCTTATTCCATGACGGAAAATCTCTTGGCGAAAAGCAAAGAAATCTTGCTCTATATCCTGCAAATGGGTTAACTTGGGATGTCAATTTTAAAAAAGGAGAAAATGTTTTAGTTGCTATTGGTAAAAATAAAGACGGTAAAACGGTTTCTGATACGATTAAGGTTAATTATCGTTTCAATAAAAATGATACAGCTTCGTCTTTACAATTGTCCTCAGAGAAACTAAAAAATGGTAATTATCTGGTTACGGCAATTGCAATTGATAATAACAATTTACGCTGCTTAGATTATGAAGAAAGTGTTTATTTCCAATGCCTGAAAGGTGGAAAAACTTTGAAGAATCAAGGAACACCAACTGGAAGTGAATCCATAAAAATGGCAAACGGAAAAGCTTCGATTGAAGTTATTCCTGATGGTTCTGGTGATCCTATTGAAATGACGGCTTTAAATCAGAGCTTTAAAGGTGAATATTTGAAAATACCTGTTCAATAAGATTTTTAGCCGCTAAGGCGCTAAGACAGAAAGTTTTTTTTGCCACAGATTAAAAGTATTAAAAAGATTTTAAAAAATAAGCGTGAAGTTTGTCATTTCGAGGAAAGAGACCCGAGCGATAGCGAACGGACGAAGTAAATCGCACTAGAATTTCCACAATGTAAATCGCCAATCTTGACAAAAATGAAAAAACTTTGCGCCTTCGCGCCTTTGTGGCAAAACACATAAATACATTACAAACAAAGATTACAAAAAATGAAAAAAATCCTAACACTATTATTCCTGACAACGTTCGCTGCCGGACAATCTCAAGGTTTAATTTCAAACGTTCCAAACCGAAACACAACCTCTTTAAACGGCGTTTGGAATTACATTGTTGATCCGTATCAAACAGGCTTTTACAGCTTTCACCTTGACCAATACGACAAACAGGAAAAACCGGCAAAAGGCGCATTTTTCAGTAATTATCATGCACAAAACAAACAGGAATTAGTAGAATATGATTTTGATAAATCGCCAACAATAAATATTCCGGGCGACTGGAATTCACAGGTTACAGAACTAAAATATTACGAAGGAAATGTTTGGTTCAAAAAATCTTTCGATTACAATTTGGCTACTAATAAACGTCTTTTTGTGTATTTGGGAACTATCAATTACAAAGCCGATGTTTATTTAAACGGAAAAAAACTGGGAACTCACGAAGGTGGTTTTACTCCGTTTAATTATGAAGTTACCACGATTGTAAAACCAAAAGACAATTATTTGGTTATTAAAGTAGACAATACACGCCATAAAGAAGATGTCCCAACAGTTAATACGGATTGGTGGAATTATGGCGGAATTACGCGCGATGTAACTTTAATTGAAGAAGAATCTGCATTTATTGAAGATTACACCATTCAGCTTAAAAAAAATAATGCCAATATTATTTCTGGTTTTATCAAAATCAATAATTTGAATCCTACGCAAAATCAGGCTTCTATTTCTATTCCAGAATTAAAGATCAATTACAAAGGAAAAATTGGCGTTGACGGAATTTTAAATTTTGAAATTCCAGCTAAAAAAATCTCTTATTGGTCACCGGAAAATCCGAAATTATATGATGTTACAATTGATTTTAACGGAAAGAAATTAAATGATAAAATTGGTTTTAGAACGATTGAGACACAAGAAGATAAAATCTTATTGAACGGAAAACAGGTCTTTTTAAGAGGAATTTCGATTCATGAAGAAAATGCAAAAGGCGGGCGTGCAAATTCTCAGGAAGATGCTTTACGTTTACTAAACTGGGCAAAAGAATTAGGCTGTAATTATGTTCGTTTAGCACATTATCCGCATAACGAAAACATTATTAGAGAAGCTGATAAAATGGGATTAATGGTTTGGGAAGAGATTCCGGTTTACTGGACGGTTGAATTCAAAAATGAAAATACCTATAAAAATGCCCAAGATCAGTTAACGGCTGCCATTACAAGAGATAAAAACAGAGCGAGTATCGTAATTTGGTCTATGGCAAATGAAACTCCAATTTCTGACGCCAGAAACACTTTTATCACGAATTTAGTAACGCATACAAAATCTCTTGATAATACAAGATTAATTAGTGCGGCTTTATTAACGCGTAACGGAAAAATTGACGATGAAATTGGTAAATCTCTTGACATCATTGCTTTCAATCAATATTTAGGCTGGTACGGCGGTAACTTAGAAAATGCTGAAAAAACATTCTGGACTACTCCATACAACAAACCTGTTTTTGTTTCAGAATTCGGAGGTGATGCAAAAGCGGGCTTTCACGGAGATAAAACCGAACGCTGGACAGAAGAATATCAGGAATATTTATACATCCAGAATTTGAAAATGATTGAAAAAATCCCTCATTTAAGCGGATTAAGTCCGTGGATTTTAGTTGATTTCAGATCTCCAAAAAGATTACTTCCGGGTATTCAGGACGGTTACAATCGTAAAGGTTTAATCTCAAATGACGGTGAAAAGAAGAAAGCTTTTTACATTATGCAGAATTGGTACTACAAAAAGAAAAAAGAAGAAAAATAAATTAAGAACCATTACCAATTCATTAACAAAAAACAGACTGTATTTATATGATTTTTCTTCATTATTAACTTACTTTGTAGTTATTCTAAAAATTGTAACCTTATGAAAAAATTTTATTTAATGGCAGTTACTTTATTTACTGCCTTTACAGTTCAAGCTCAAGATGTAGTAAAATTTGCTCCGCTTGATGCAAGTCCGGTTGATATTTCTTATTTCCCAAACAAATCTGTTAAATTCAAAAAAACAGACAATCCTAGTCCGGTTGTAAAAGTTATCTACGCAAGACCTTCTGTAAAAGGGCGTACAATTTTTGGCGATATCGTGAAGTTTGGTGAAGTTTGGAGAGTTGGTGCGAATGAAAATACAGAAATTAAATTTTACAAAGCAGTAACAATTGGCGGAAAAAATATTCCAGCAGGAACTTACAGCTTATTTGCTATTCCTGAAAAAGACAAATGGACTATCATTATCAATAAAGAAATTGATTTATGGGGTGCTTATGCTTACGACGAAAGTAAAGATGTTGTTAGAGTTTCTGTTCCTGTAAAACCTGTAAATGAAGTAATCGAAGCTTTATCAATTGCTTTTACATCTCAGGGTAATGTAGCAAATCTTGTTATTGGATGGGATAAAACAACTGCTGAATTGCCTATTACGGTTAAATAATTAATCATTTTCAGATATAAAAAAAAAGAGCCATTTTGAACTGCCCCCAAAAAGTTAGACACTATTTGGGGGCAGTTCATTTTTCAATGTCTCTTTTTTGTTTTAAACCTTAACGGTTTCTATAATTTTATCCAATGTAATTGGTAAATCTCTAACACGTTTTCCGGTAGCATTAAAAACAGCATTTGCAATTGCAGGCGCCATTCCAACCAAAGCCGTTTCACCCAGACCTTTCGTTCCCATCGGGTTACTGATTGGGTCTTTTTTATTAACGAAGAAAACTTCCTGTTTTTCAATATCGGCATTTACGGGAACATGATAATCGGCGAAATTATTGTTGATTGGACGACCGAAACGATGATCGATTTCCAATGCTTCCATTAATCCCATTCCGATACCTCCTACTGCACCGCCATACATTTGTCCTGCAGAAGTTTTTTGGTTGATAACCGTTCCTATATCAGCACACGAAACAACATGCGCCAAACGTATTTTACCCAAATTCGGATTTACTAATACTTTTACAAAGTGAACTGAAAACGAATAAATCGAATATTTCTTAGCTTCTTCCGTTCCTTTCGATTGGTTTTCAACTTCTAATCCATCTAACTTATTAGCACTAAGCAAAGAAGTTAGAGCAACAGTTTTAGCGGTATCTTTTGTTGAAGAAACAATTCCATTTGCAAAAGTTAAATCTGTAATTGGAGTTCCTTTCAAAGCAGGATTTTCAGTCGCTAATCCCAATACTTTACTTACCAACAAATTACAAGCATCATGAACCGCAGAACCAACAGACGAAGTCGTTGCCGAACCTCCCTGCGTTGGGCCTTTTGGCAGTCCGCTTTTTCCCATTTCAATAATTACATTCTCTGCAGGTAAACCAGTAATTTCAGCACCAATTGCCGTCATCATCGTTGCCGTTCCCGGTCCCATATCGTTGACGCTACACTGAAGCACTAAATTTCCATCGGATAAAAATTTTGCTTTTACAGAAGTTGGACTTCTATAACAGCCAAAAGTTCCGGTTCCCATTCCGTAACCTACTAGCCATTCTCCTTCTTTTACAGAACCAGGTTCGTTTTTACGGTTTTTCCAGCCAATGCGTTCCATTCCGCCTTCGTAACATTCTAAAAGATATTTACTGCTCCACGGTTTATTTTGTTCCAAATCTTTCTCAGCATAATTCAGCTTTCGAAATTCAATTGGATCTAAATTTAATTTATAGGCCATTTCATCCATCGCACATTCTAATGCAAAAGAACCTGTAGCCTCGCCCGGCCCACGCATCCAGATTGGTGTACAAGTGTCTAACGGAACAATTCTGTAACGTGTTGAAACATTTTCGCAATCGTAAATAAATCGGGACATATTTACGGTTCCTTCCATGAAATCTTCATAGCTCGAAGTCATCGCAACAGCTTCGTGTGTTAATCCAGTTAGTTTTCCGGCTTTTGTTGCACCAAGACCCATTTTCTGAATCGTATAAGGTCTGAAACCAACATTGGTAAACATCTGCTCACGGTGCAAAACTAATTTTACAGGACGGTTTAATTTTTTTGCGCCTATTAATGCTGCGATTTCATACGGCCAGGTATGCAATCCCATTCCAAATGCACCTCCAAGATATTCAGAATGTACTTCTACATCTTCAACCGGCACTCCAAAAACTCCTGCCACACTTTTTCGCGTTCCTTCAACACCTTGACTTTTGGTATATAAAATGGGTTTGTTTCCATCCCATTTTGCAATAATATTCGCCAGCTCCATTGGGTTATGAACTTCAGTTGGAATCGTATAATCGGCTTCTAAAATTACTTCTGCATTTTTGTAACCGTCATGAACTCCTCTGTGATAATCATTCCCTTTATCTGTTTCAACTTTTTTCTCTTTATCCGCAGCTTTTTGAAGTTCAGTCGAATGTTCTTCTTTTAAATAATCCGCCTTAATTAAACTCGCTGCATATTGCATACGCTCAAAAGTATCGGCAATTACCAACGCAATGGGCTGATCGTAATACAAAACCGAATCATCTTTGAAAATCTGCAACGGCTGTCCAAAATTATGTTTGTCTTTTGCTTTTTGATATCCGGAAGGTTTATCCACATTTAAATGCGTAATGACAGCCAGAACTCCCGGCGCCCATTCTGCTTTTTTAGTATCAATGGTTTTGATCCTTCCTTTTGCAATTGTACTTCCAACCAAACAGGCATACACTACTCCGGGCGTTTTATATTCGGCAGAATAAGTTGCTGATCCCGTTACTTTAGCAAATCCGTCAACTCTATTAATATTACTTGTCTTGCTCATAATTCTAATTATTTTGATGCTGCTATTGTAAGTGCTTCTGTTATTGCATTTGGCCCAATCGTTAATTTAAAATCATTGCCACCGTATGCTTTCGCACCTTTCATTGACAAATCTGCCGCTTTTCTAAATATCTCTTCTGAAACTGTTTTTCCTTTCAGAAATTCTTCTGCTTCAGTTAATCTCCATGGTTTATGTGCTACACCGCCCATCGCCAGTCGCACATCATTTATTACATTATTTTTTAAATCTAAAGCCACAGCAACAGAAACTAATGCAAAAGCATAACTAGTCCTGTCGCGAACTTTTAAATAATGTACATTTTTGGTGAAATTATTATCTGGAATTTCAACCGAAGTAATTAATTCCTTATTTTCTAAAGTATTGTCTTTCTCAGGAGTATTTCCCGGCAGACGATGAAAATCTGTAAATTTTATTTGTCTTTTCCCTTTTGGACCTTCGACTAAAACAGTTGCATCTAATGCCGCTAATGCCACGCACATATCACTTGGGTGAACGGCAATACAGCTGTCTGAAGCTCCAAAAATAGCGTGCATTCTGTTAGAACCGCCAATGGCACCGCAGCCGCTTTTGGGAGTTCGTTTATTGCATGGCATATCGGTATTATAAAAATACGAACAACGTGTTTTTTGCAGCATATTTCCGCCAACCGTTGCCATGTGCCTAATTTGCTGAGAAGCTCCGGCCGCTAAAGCCAAAGCCAGCAAAGGATGTTTTTCTTTTATGGATGCATCTTCGGCAACCTGACTGTTTTTAGCCAAGGCTCCTATTGAAACTTTTCCGTTTAGGAATTCTATTTTCTTTAAATCTAATCCTGTAATGTCAACCAGTTTGTCTGGAGCCACCACATTCTTTTTCATTAAATCTACCAGATTTGTTCCGCCGGCAATAAACATAGCTTCTTTTTCTTTGCTAATGTTCGATACCGCTGAACTTGAGGATAATGCTTTAATTATTTGAAAATTTTTCATAATTCCTTCCCTCCTTCCTTCACTTCTGTTATGGCATCAACGATATTATGATAAGCGCCACATCTACAGATGTTTCCGCTCATATATTCTCTAATTTCTTCGCGGCTGTTGGCATGGCCTTCTTTGATACAGGCAATTCCCGACATGATTTGTCCGGGTGTACAGTAACCACATTGAAATCCATCATGTTTGATAAAAGCTTCCTGCATTGGGTGCAGTTTTTTTCCTTTTGAAAGTCCTTCGATTGTGGTAACCTGAGCGTTTTGCTGCATGGTTGCCAAAGTCAGACACGACAAAATTCGGGTTCCGTTTACGTGAACTGTACACGCACCGCATTGTCCGTGGTCACAGCCTTTTTTTGTTCCTGTAAGCAATAATTGTTCTCTTAATAAATCGAGTAAAGTGGTTCTTGGCTCAATATTAAGACTGTGTTTTTTGCCATTTACTTCGATAGAAAGCGGTACTGTTTCTAAATACTCCGCTATTTTTTCATCCCACTTATTCTCTGAAGCCATAACCAGCGAAGGCGGCGCCAGAGCAAGGGCGGTAAAAAGTCCTGATTTTTTTATAAAGTCGCGACGGGAATTTGAGTCATTCTCTGTTACTTTATCTGGATTTGTTTTTTTAGAAGCCATTCCATCTCTCTTTTAAATTAGCAAAAAACTCTTGGGTATTCTAACAAATTTAACAATCTTAATCCACAAAAAGTTACGAAATTCAAACATTGTGCTTATTTAGAATAATTACAATTTCGGTGTGGGTTTTAACGCAAAGAACACTAAGGTTTTTTATCTCAGTTTGTGGTAAATGAAGGCAAAGTTCGCAAAGCTGGGATTTGAATATTGGGGTGTTTTTTTAACGCAAAGTGCGCAAAGGTTTTTTATCTCACATTGTGTTGAGCGAAGGCAAAGTTCACAAAGCTGGGATTTGAATATTGGGGTATTTTTTTAACGCAAAGTGCGCAAAGGTTTTTTATCTCACATTGTGTTGAGCGAAG
>NZ_JBMDIY010000059.1:0-14069 GCF_057808895.1 Flavobacterium sp. FG68 | reverse complement strand
CGCACAGCAGTGCGTCTAACGTCTCGTAAATCCACAATTTTTATCATTCAGCATTATTATATTCTTTGCGGAGACGCACTGCTGTGCGCCTCTACGTTATTATGTAACCGAAATACTTTGTTAATCTTTGCGTAATTTTCTTTGCGAATCTTTGCGGTAAAATTATAACACAAAGCTTCACAAAGATTTTCACAGAGCTTCACAAAGCTTATTTAATAGGCAAAGTCAATTTAAAAATTTTAGTTTCTAAAAGCTCTGTATCATTATCCTCGCAAAGTAAAAACTCGATTTTGTTATTTTCTTTTTTATAGAAAGTCAAACCTTCAAATTTATTAGTTGAAGTTATTTTTTGAGTAAAATCGATTTTCATGGTTTTAAGATCAATTCTTCCAATGAAACTTCCAAGGATTTCCCCGTCGTCGTAAGTTGATTTTGTGTCTTCGGCAGTAGAAAGGAAATAGATTTTATCTTCTACTAAAATAGCATCGGTAAAGCTGGAACGAACGCCTTTTATTTTTGGCAGTTTATAATTGGTCGCAACCAAAGCAAATTCGTCACCCAGACTTTTGGCATGAATGGTGAAAATGGTGTTTTTGTTTGAAATTCCATTTCCGCGATTGAATAAATACCAGTTTTCGCCATCAAAAACGGCTCCTTCAAGATTGAAATCTTCTGGTTTTATAGAACCGAAATTTTGCATAACGGCATATAAATCGACTAAATTATTTTTTTGTAAAACCGTTTTTGATTTAATATCGAACTCAATCATTTTGTTTCGATTTTCGGTAGAACCGGAACCAAAAACATAAAGAGTATCATTATGATGCGTTAAAGATTCAAAATCAGGTTTTAGGTTTTTCGGAATATTTTGCGTTGGATTATGAATTAAAGGATGCTGATTTAACTGCTGGTTCTGCATATTGTATTCGTATAAGAATCCGCTGTTGTCGCCAATAATATAAAGTGCATCATTGTTATAAAATAATCCTGATGCCGAACCGATTCCGATGATTTGAAATAATATTTCTAATGTGAATTTTTCCATGAATGTTGTTTTGAAAATAATTGCCCAGCCCTGATAGTAATGGAAATACTTTGAAAAGAAATTGAATTTTTTCCTGACAGAACAAAGCGACCAGCGGAAGCTCTTGTTGTGGCTTTGGAAAAAAGCAATTTATTGAAAAAGTATTGCAATGAATAGCAGGAATATGCTTCGTAAAATTACTATATTTATGATACAAAATTTGAAAATATGAAATCGCTGTTTTGAAAAAGCCATTTAATAATGCATAAATGAAAAGCGATAACATATTTTACCTCTTAAAAATGAAAATCAAAAAATATGAAATCAATAGACCCGAAAGATTTTAAAGTCACAGATAAAATTAAATTAAGTAAACTTCCAACTTTATTAAATATTGATGCCGACGATGATGAAAAAGAAGATAAACTGGAAAAGGTAAAAGAAAAATTAAGCGATTTTCAGGATGTGATGTATGCGCACAATAAATATGGCGTTTTGATTTGTCTTCAGGGAATGGACACTTCGGGAAAAGACAGTTTGATTAGGGAAGTTTTTAAAGAATTTAATCCGCGTGGGGTTGTGGTACATAGTTTTAAAACACCAAATTCGACTGAACTGGAACACGATTATTTATGGCGTCATTATATTGCTTTGCCTGAGAAAGGAAAATTTGCGATTTTTAACCGAACGCATTATGAAAATGTTTTGGTAACGAGAGTGCATCCAGAATTTATTCTGGCAGAGAATTTACCGGGAATTAATTCGGTTGACGACATTAAGCCTAAATTCTGGAAAAACCGAATCGAACAAATCAATAATTTCGAAAAACACGTCACTCAAAACGGAACTGTGATTATGAAGTTTTTTCTGCATTTAAGTAAAGACGAACAGAAGAATCGCTTGCTTCGCCGTTTAGAAGAAGGAAAGCACAACTGGAAATTTTCTCCGGGCGATTTAAAAGAACGTGAGCATTGGGATGAATATCAGCAATATTATGAAGAAGCGATAAACGAGACTTCAACAGAAAATGCGCCTTGGTACGTAATTCCTGCAGATGATAAAGATATGGCGCGTTATATTGTAGCAAAGATTATTTGGGAAGAAATGAAACAATACACGGATATTCAGGTTCCGGAATTGCCTAAAGAGATTAAAGACAATTTTGAAATGTATAAGAAGACTTTAGAGAAAAGTTAGGAATTAGATAATGTGTCAATTTGATGATTAGATAATTTTTTAACATATATGCAAACCCGACAGATTTTAAACCTGTCGGGTTTATTTTTTTGGGAGTCATAAAGTAAGACTCTTTTTTCGGTTTTATGTTACTGCAAGTTTAAGTGTATTTTGTATTACTAAATTAATGTTAATTTTTTTGCTCTCGTAAGGTGTTTTTATCAAAAGCCTTATTTTTTTGATAATGTATAAGTCATTTTTAGTTAAAGAGTAGGGATTTACTTTGTAAAAAAATAAAAACCAATATTTAGCTAAATGAAACGAATTATTTTACCTCTACTTATTTTAGGTTCGGTGTTTACATCTTGTAACGACAACGATTCTAAAGACGAAACAGAAACAACAAGTGTTGTGTTAAAAGATCAATCTGTAACGCCAAGTTTATTAAAGGCACAGGCAGGTTTTGAAAACCTGAAGATTTATTCTCTTTTTAGTTCAGATGACGTTTTTCCTGATAGTCCAAAATATATTTTTGGAGGTTCTGCAGATGGTTCTGGTTTATTAAAAAATACAGACGGAACTTTTACTTTTTTAGTAAATAACGAAGACAACTTTTCGGTTTCAAGAATTACACTTGACAAAACATTCAAACCTACTAAAGGAGAGTATTTGTTAAATTCAAGCGGAGGAACCTGGAGATTGTGCGGTGCAACTATGGCTACACAAGCAGAACATGGTTTTGGACCTGTTTATTTAACTTGTGGAGAATCTGGAGAAGAATCTCGTACACATGCATTAGATCCTTACGGAAGCGCAGGTTCTGCATCAGTTTCTAAAGAATTAGCAAGTTTTGGACGTTTAAGTGCTGAGAACGCTTTACCATTACGTTCTTCTGCTTACAAAGGTAAAACGGTTGTTGTAATTGGCGATGACGATTCTGGAACTTATGGTGGTCAGGTTTTTATGTATGTAGCAAATACTGTGGGTGATTTAACTAATGGTTCTTTGTATATGCTAAAAAGAAATGACGATAACCAGAGAGAAAAAGATATGGAGACTGGTAAAACTTATCCGGTTTCTTTTGTAAAAATTGAAGACCATAAAACACTTACAGGTGCGCAGATTAATGCGGCTGTAAATACTTTGAAAGCGGTTAAATTTGGTCGTGTAGAAGATTTAGATTACCGTAAAGGCGGTGATAATGCAGATCGTGAATTGTATTTTAACGTAACAGGACAAGATATTAATAAAACTAATGCTGATGGTTCAAGAACTAAATACGGTAGAGTTTACAGATTAAATCTTGATGCAGCTGACCCTTTAAAAGGAACTCTTGAAGTGATTCTTGACGGTGATAACCGCAGCGGAATTGCTGGTAAATTCCAAAATCCGGATAACATTTGTGTGACTAAAAACTACGTTTACATTGAAGAAGATGCTAACGGATACGGAGATGAAACGCACGATGCTTATATCTATCAATATAATATTGCAACTAAAGGTTTGAAAGTTGTAGTAGAATTAGACCACCGTCGTACGGCAGCAGATGCAGCTAAATATAATGTACAGACAAAAGATCTTGATCCAACCAAAAAAGGAGTTTGGGAATATGGAGCATTAATTGATGTTTCTGAACAATTAGGTATTCCAGATACTTTTATGTTAAGTATTCAGCCTCACTCATGGACTGGTACAAAATATTTAAAACCTGATGGCGGAGCAAACCGCCCTGAGGAAATGCAGGCAAGTCAAATTGTAGTTATACAAGGTTTGGCAAGATAAATTGTTAAGTTATCGTAAAACAGTTATCCACTATTTCAATTTGAGGTAGTGGTTTCTGTTTTTTCTACCTAATTCCTCTTTTAATTGTCATTACACCATGAAAAAAATATATTGTTTGTTATTCCTGCTTGTATTTGCTGCTTGTCAGAAAAAAGACAAACATCAGGAAATAAATACATTGTTTCAAAAAGACATTATTTTATTAATCGAAAAAGTTAATGAACTAAAACATTCAATAGAATCGGATGCTGCAGAAGCGCAAATTCAGAAACAATTTCTCGAAGCGCACAAAAGCTATAAAAAAGTTGAATTGCTAAGTGAGTATTATTCTCCGGCAGTTTCTAAATCGATCAATGGACCGGCAATACCGGAGTTTGAAGACAATGATAATATAACCGTTCAGCCCGAAGGATTTCAGGTTGTTGAAGAATTAGTTTTTCCTAAATACGATAAAAACAACAAAAAAGAACTGCTTCAGGAATTAGGCGTTTTATCGGCAAATTTAATTCGGTTAGAAAAAGTTTCCAATTCAAATGAATTGACCGATGCCCATGTTTTTGATGCCATGCGATTAGAGGTTTATAGAATTATAACTTTAGGAATTACAGGATTTGATTCTCCCGTTGTGCTAAACTCACTTCCGGAAGCTTCAATATCTTTGGAAACAATTGAAAAATACTACCGTGTTTATTTGGAGAATAAAGAGGTTTCAAATTCCAATCAAGTACTTGAAATTTTAGAAAAAGGGAAAAAGTATTTGCAGGCGAATAACAATTTTGATGCTTTTGATCGTGCTTATTTTATCAAAGAAATTTTAAATCCTTTAAGTAAAGGACTTTACAAAACACAGGCGGAATTGGGAATTCCGTTAATGAAAGAACAAAGAGGTTTAAAGCCAACAGCCCAAACACTATTTGATAAAGATGCTTTTGATCCCGAAGCCTTTTCAGGTTTTCCTGATTATCAAACAACGCCTGAAAAAATTGCTCTTGGCAAAAAGTTATTCAATGATCCCATTTTATCCGGAAATAATACACGTTCCTGCGCTTCGTGTCACCATGATGATAAAGCTTTTACAGACGGATTAGAAAGAGCCGTTACATTAGACGGAAAATCAATGATTCAGCGCAATACACCTACGCTTACAAATATTGCTTTTCAGCGTGTGTTTTTTACAGATTCGCGAGTAAGTTATCTCGAAGATCAGGCAGTTGCAGTAATTAAAAATGAAAACGAAATGCATGGGTCTTTAGAGAAATCAGCATTGGCGATTCAAAAAAATGCGGACTATGTAAAAGAGTTCAAAAAAGCTTTTCCGAAAGGTGAAATAAATGAATTTGCCATCAAAAATGCTTTGGCATCTTATATTCGCTCTTTAAGCCATTATGATTCAAAATTTGATGATTACATGCAGAATAAAACAACTTTTACAGCAGATGAAAAAGCAGGTTTTAATTTATTTGCCGGAAAAGGGAAATGTGCAACCTGTCATTTTATTCCGCTGACAAACGGAACTGTTCCACCAAATTTTGACAGATCTGAAAGCGAAATTTTAGGTGTTCCTGATAAAAATAAAAAACTGGATGGCGATTTAGGAAAGTTTGTAATCACGCAGGCTGCCATTCACAAAAATTCGTTTAAAACACCAACGATACGAAATATAGAACTTACAGCTCCTTATATGCACAATGGTGTTTATAAAACGCTGGAAGAAGTGATAGATTTTTATGATCAGGGTGGAGGAATAGGTTTAGGATTTGATGTGCCAAATCAAACATTGCCCGAAGATAAATTGAAATTATCTGATAAAGAAAAAAAGCAGCTGATCGCCTTTATGAAAACGTTGACGGATAAAAAGTTTTTGAATGAGAATTAGATAATGTGTCAATTTGATAATTAGATAATTGGTTTAACGTTAAAATTTATACACACCTATCTTTGTCAAAGTTTAAAACTTTGACAAAGATTTCTCAATCAAAATCTTACCACGATCAACAACAAACCCGACAGGTTTTAAAAACCTGTCGGGTTTGTTGTTGGAAAGCAGAAACCTGTATTGTGTTATTTTTGCCACAGATTAAAGGATTTTCACTGATTGTTTTTTTAGAATAGACTTTGCAAAAAATCTTTTTAATCCTTTTAATCTGTGGCAGAAAAATAAACGGAACAGTAATAAACTATTTGGTCTATGATAATTGAATGGAGATTTTTATAAAGTATTTTTTTCGATACTTTAATAAAATACAAAACCCGGAAGACTATGAAAACTTCCGGGTTTGTTACCAAAAACAAAAAAATAAAATAAACCTTTCTTTTTATAGATCAAAACCATACGCTAAACGAAGCGCAATTTGATTGGTGTTGAACTTGTCGTAGTCCTCATAACGGACACTCACGTCAATGTATTTGTTGGCATACCCAATTCCTGGAGCCCATAAAAATGTGGTGTCATTATACCCGTTTGTTACTGCAAAACCGGCACCTACTTCACCCAGAACATAAAATTGATCTTCCCAGAAAAAAGCTTTAAAACCAGCTTTTGCAGGAATAAATCCTAGATCTTTTATGTTGTTTCCTAATTCATCTTTACCCCCCACAAATAAGTTTGTAAAACCTGTAGTTAATGTCAAAGATGTTCTTTTAGATAAGTCATATTGTAAACGAACGTCTCCACCAAGTGAAAAATCATAATCGTCAGTATCCGTTGGGATACCTCCGTTTAAACCAATTCCTAATCTAAAACCCTGATCGTAATTTGTTGCTTCATTATCTTGAGCAAAACTGGCATTAGAATAAAAAAATGCGAATGCAGCGAGGCATATAAACTGTAATTTTTTCATGGCATATATCTTTGAATTATTAATAATGTAAAAGTAAAATAGAGGTCTTTTGGAGTTGTTATATAATTTTTAGAAATCGTTATATAATATTACGATAAGCTAATTTTAGCCTTAAAATTGGCTTATCTTTTTATTAATAGGATAGAATTCCAAGCTTCTCATTATCTTTGCCCACTAAAAAAGCAGTAAAGTGAGTTTAAAGCAGTACACCAAAGAGTTTTCGTATAATTTCAGACTGGCATATCCTATTATATTGGGTATGGTTGGGCATACTTTAATAGGTATTGTCGACAATATAATGGTAGGGAAATTAGGAAGTACTGAATTGGCGGCAGTTTCACTTGGAAACAGTATGGTTTTTATTGCCATGTCATTAGGAATTGGTTTTTCGACTGCTATTACACCCATTGTAGCCGAAGGCGATGCCGAAAAAAACGATGGCAAAATTCGATCTGCATTTCATCACGGTTTGTTTTTATGCGCTATTATTGGATTATTACTTTTTACTTTAATTGTTTTGGCAAAACCATTAATGGAATTATTAGAACAGCCTAAAGAAGTAATTGTATTGGCAAAACCTTACTTAGACTGGGTTGCTTTCTCGCTGATTCCGTTAGTAATGTATCAGAGTTACAAACAATTTGCCGACGGAAAATCGATGACCAAATATTCAATGTACGCCATGATTATGGCAAACGTACTTCACGTAGGAATCAATTATGTGTTGATTTATGGTATTTGGTTTTTTCCTAAAATGGGAATTATTGGTGCGGCACTTGGTACTGTTATTTCTAGAATATTTCTGGTTATGTTCATGCACATTATGCTGTCCAGAAGAAATGACTTAAAACACTTTTTCAAAAATTTCAGTTTCAGCGAAATCAAAAGCGCAACGCTTAAAAAAATAATAAACTTAGGATTTCCGTCTGCTATGCAAATGCTTTTTGAAGTCGTATTGTTTACCGCTTCCATCTGGCTTTGCGGCAATATTGGTAAAACCAGTCAGGCGGCAAATCAAATTGCGTTGAGTTTATCGTCGCTTACTTTTATGTTTGCGATGGGATTAAGCGTAACATCGATGATTAGGGTAAGTAACCAAAGAGGATTGCAGGATTATAAAAACCTCGTTGTTGTGGCGCGTTCTATATTTTTGCTTGCCATTGTTATCGAAACATTTTTTGCGTTTCTGTTTGTCGTTTTTCATGATTTTTTCCCGCATATCTTTTTAAATATGGAAAACAGCGGACAAATTTTAGACAATACCGAAGTAATCGAAATCGCTTCAAAATTATTATTGATTGCGGCCATTTTCCAAATTTCAGATGGAGTTCAGGTTGTCGTTCTTGGAGCTTTACGTGGTTTGCAGGATGTCAAAATCCCCATGTATATTACGTTTGTAGCCTATTGGGTTGTTGGTTTTCCTATTTCGTATTATTTAGGAGAATATACAGACTGGAAGGCGCAGGGCGTTTGGATAGGGCTTTTGGCAGGATTAACCACAGCGGCAATTTTCCTGTACATGCGCTTTCATTACCTCACAAAGAAATTAATCTCAAATTCATTTGCAAATAACTAAATTTGAGGTTTAAAAATATAGCCCACAGATTACACAGATGAAACAGATTCTATTTTGTTTGAATAAAAATCCTTTTAATCCGTGTAATCTGTGGCAAAAAAACAGCCTGCTTAACAGGCAATTGTAAAACATAAAATAAACATATATAAAATGGAATTACCTAAATTTTTACTTGGCGATAATACTGATTTTCCAGATGATATTTTCATCATTCACCTTGATTATCCAAGATTTATAATCAACTTAAAAGATGATGAGGTTGAATTTATGGAAGAAGCCGAAGATCTTGATGAAGCAGAATTGAATGCCGAAATGGAAGGTCTTATCGTTAAAGCCAATGAATTTTACGACAGAGAAATAAACCGTTACGAAGAGTAAAAACGCATCTGTAGAGGCGAACATGTAGAGACGCACATGTAGAGACGCACAGCAGTGCTTCTCCTATGTTTCCAAGTTTTTTTTAAAGTCTTTTATTCAGCAACGAAAATTGCTCGCAAAGTCGCAGAGTCGCAAAGTTTATTTAAAGACTTAAAAAAACAAAAACTTAGCGACTCTGCGACTTTGCGAGATTAAAAAATAACAAATTGAAACAAAAACTTAGCGAGTTCACATCTTCCCATATTCTCAACCAAAAACTAATATAAATCATCTAATGAAAAAATTAAGTTATTTAAAACCTATTTTCAATTTTATATTAATCGGATTACTGATTACAACCTTAAGCCGAATATTTTTATTTTTCCTTTTTAAAGAAAGGGTAGAGCAGACGCTGGATTTCTGGTATATATTTCCAATTGGTTTGCGAATGGATTTGATTTTACTTTGTTATTTATCTTTTCTGCCGGCTGTTTTAATTACTTTTCTGCCAAATAAATGGTTGAAATTTACCAATAGGTTTTTGGTAATTTATAGTTTCTTATTCCTGTTTCTGATTCTTTTTGTAGAATTAGCTTCGCCGGATTTCGTAAAACAATACGACACACGTCCGAATAAGATTTTCTTAGATTATCTGATTTATCCTAAAGAAGTTGTCGGAATGCTTTTAAAAAGTTATCTGACGTCCATCATTGTGACTTTCCTGATTTTGGGTATTGTAATTTATTTCGCCTTCAAAAAAGGAAAAAAATATTTTCATACAACGAGTACCGAATATAAATTCAAACTAATAACTTTTCCATTAGTAGCATTTTTATTGTTTTTTGGAGCACGTTCAAGTCTTACTTCAAAGCGCCCTATTAATGCCAGTAATGCTGTTTTCTCGACAGATCAATTGACGAATACTTTAGGGTTAAATTCCTTTTATACCGTTGCATTTGCCGCTTATTCGATTAAGAATGAAGGAAACACAAAAATGTACGGAAAAATGGATGAAGCAGAAGCCATTGCCCGTGTAAAAAAATACATGATTGCCGGCCCGACAGATTTTACAGATGCCGAAATTCCGTTTCTGCATGTACAGCAGCCGGATTCTGTTAAGAAGAAACCATATAATTTGGTGATTTTTCTACAGGAAAGTTTAGGAGCAGAATATGTTGGAATTTTAGGTGGAAAACCATTAACGCCGGAATTTGATAAATTATCAAAAGAAGGATTATTGTTTACCAATTTATACTGCACCGGAACCAGAAGTGTTCGCGGAATCGAAGCTGTTGTCACAGGATTTTTACCTTCACCGTCAGAAAGTGTAGTGAAACTTGGAAACTCACAACAAGGATTTTTTACGCTTGCCGATGCTTTAAAACAAAAAGGATACGATACCAGTTTCATTTATGGCGGAATGGCCAATTTTGATAATATGGCTTCGTTTTTCAACGGAAACGGTTTCAGCGATATTGTAGATCAGGAAGATTTTGAATCAGATGGAAATAAATATGCTTTTAAGGGAACCTGGGGTTATTCTGATGAAGATTTGGTAACCAAAGCCAATAATTATTTTAAATCAAAAGGAGATAAACCATTTTTCTCTTTAATGTTTTCGACTTCAAATCACGAACCATTTGAATATCCTGCGGGAAGAATAAAACAATTTGATAAAAAAGCGGCAACGGTAAACAACGCCATGAAATATGCCGATTTCTCTATTGGGAAATTCTTCGAAATGGCTAAAAAAGAGCCGTATTTTAAAAACACGATTTTCATTGTAATCGCAGATCATAACACCAGAACCTACGGAAAGAATTTAGTACCAATAAATAAATTCCATATTCCGGCCTTTATTATGGGGCCTGGAGTTCCAAAAGGGGCAGTTTATGACAGACTGGCAAGCCAAATCGATATTCCGCCAACGTTATTAAGTTATTTAGGACTTCCGTTTGAAACACCAATGGTTGGTAGAAACCTAAATAAATTAGATCCAAAAGTGCAGGGAAGATCAATTATGCAATTCAACGATATCAACGCGTTTAGAGTAGAGAATCAAGTTGTTATTATGCAGCCGAATTTAAAACCGCTTCAATTCGAAATCAAAAACGATACGACTTTAATTCCGGTAAAATTAAACGAAGAATTAGCAAAAGACGCCTTAGCGCACGTTATAACCGCAGGTAATTTATACAAGGAAAATAAATATAAACTTAGAGGAAAAGGTTCTAAGTAGCTAAGATTCTAAGTAGCTGAGTTTTTAAAAGCTTAGTAGCTTAGAACCTCAGTAACTTAGTAACTTTAAAAAAAGCTGTTAGGTATGTAATTTCATACTTAGCGGCTTTTTTTTGTGTTAAAATTCAAACAAAAAGGGTAACAAAAAATAAATTTAATTGATCTATACTAAACCAAAGGCGTAACCTGAAAAGCCAGTAATAGAGTAGGGGTCAATTAAATTATTTATTATGAAAAGTTTACAACAAAAAAAGATTGAAAAATCTAAAGTATTAAAAGTGATGTTAGTTTTTGTGTTTGGAGTTTTTTTTATAAGCTGCAACAACGATTCTAATGAAGATCAAAATGCTGAATCATCAAAAACAGAACAGCAAAATCAGCCCAATACTCAAAGATATTTACCGCACTATGAAGGAGTTATTGTGCAAGCCTGGGGAGCGCATAATATTGACTGCAGTCAGCCGGAAGGGTTTTGTAATTTTGTTTTTTACGAGTGGAGAAAATATAGCTTTTCTAAGCCGGACACTGACGGAACACCAGTACGTGTTACAAATGAAGCCGATAAATTTGTTATGACAATTCAAAAAAGTGCTTTGACCGAAGAACATAAAAAAGGATTATTACGAAATGGAGAATTTTATGTAATACCTGAAGGACAGACTATACAACCGGAATTAGTTAAATCTCTTAAGTTCAATTCAGATATTTTAGTTCCTGGTAAATATCCTATTCAGGAAAGTGAAGACACTTATAAACTTTCAATTGATGTAAAATAAATGAAATATTTAAAAATAGCTTTAAGAAATTAGAAGCTCTTTTTATATTGATTTAATAAAAGCTGAGCGGCTGCAAAAGGTGATATTTCATTGTTTTGCACCGCTTTTTTATTTTGTTCCAATAATGAAATAATTTCAGGCTGATTGTAGAAATTTTGCTTCAATTGTTCGTTGATCGTTTCCATCATCCAAAACTGGTTTTGTTCGTTTCTTTTTTCCTGAAAGAAACCAGTTTCTTTAGTCAGTTCAAAATAATCAGAAATTGTGTTCCAGATTTCAGAAATTCCCTCTTTAGTTATGGCACTGCAAGTCGTAACTTTTGGCTGCCAGTTTGATTTTTTTGGAGGAAATAAATGCAAAGCCCGGTTAAATTCCAGTTTCGCCTGATTGGCTTTTTTGATATTATCACCGTCGGCTTTGTTGATGACAATTGCGTCTGCCATTTCCATAATACCGCGTTTGATACCTTGAAGTTCATCGCCTGCACCGGAAATTTTTAATAAAAGAAAAAAGTCAACCATACTGTGAACAGCAGTTTCACTTTGTCCCACGCCAACCGTTTCAATAATTATCGTGTCAAAACCTGCGGCTTCGCATAAAATAATTGTTTCACGGGTTTTTCGCGCAACTCCGCCCAGATTTTCTCCAGATGCACTCGGACGGATAAAAGCATTTTCATCTTTTACCAGTTCCTCCATTCGGGTTTTATCGCCCAGAATACTTCCGTGGGAAATCGAACTGCTGGGATCAACAGCCAGAACAGCGACTTTTTTTCCTGCCTGAGTCAAATAAGTTCCAAATGCCTCAATAAAAGTACTTTTTCCAACTCCGGGAACACCCGTAATTCCTATGCGGATTGATTTATTAGCATGCAGAAGACAGCCTTTTATAATTTCGTCTGCTTTTGCGACATGTTCGGGATTTGTGCTTTCGATAAGCGTAATCGCGCGGCTGAGTGCGGTTATATTTCCGGAAAGAATTCCAGAGATTAATTCAGAAGCAGAAGGCTGCTGTCTGCGTTTGTTTTTAATTTGGTTGATAGCCGAAACATTGGTGATTTCAGGAGATGAAATCCCAGCTTTTTCAGTTAAACTGCCCGACTGTTTTTTTAAACTTGACAAAATATTTTTTTAATATTGTAAAAGTACAGAAAACAAAAACAGTTTCAAAAAAAGGATTTCTTTGAAATTGTGGGTTGTTAGGTTTGCCACAACCCGAGCGATAGCGAACAGGCGAAGCAATTGCACGAATTTGCACGAATTTTTATGTCATTGCGCACGTACAGATCTTTGTCAAAGTTTTAAACTTTGACAAAGATTACTTAACGACAACGTTTGTCATCCTGAGCGTAGTCGAAGGATACGCAAGAAGCTCTACAAAGATTGGCGATTTAGTTTGTGGAGTTACTTGCGCAGATCTCTCCTTCGTCGAGATGACAAAATTGTGGTGAAGATTACTTAACGACACCGTTTGTCATCCTGAGCGAAGTCGAAGGACACGCAAGAAGCTCTACAAAGATTGGTGATTTAGTTTGTGGAGTTACTTTGCGCCCTTCGACTTCGCTCAGGGTGACACCGATAGTATTAATCACGCCGTTTGTCATTTCGACCGAAGGGAGAAATCGCACTAGTAACTCTACAAAGTGATTAACCAATCTTTGTCGAATCCCGCGTGCGATTTCTCCCTTCGGTCGAAATGACAAAAAGATTCACAATTAATAATCAACAATCAACAATTCACCATTAATTAAGTATCCCCGTATCAATTAATCTCGCATATTTCCCTGTGATTATGCCTTTTTCATCTATCGTAAAAAAAGTTGGGGTTCCTATTATGGCGTAGGTTTGGAAGTTTGGGCCTGCAAAACCTTTATAGTCGCATAATTGTGCTGCCCACGGAAAGGCGTGATCGTGGCCGTCTCCGGTATTTTTGGTCATGTCTGCGGCTACGCTTATGATTTCGTAGCCTTTGTCTTTTACGATTTGGTAATTGCCCAGTAACTGGTGAATTTCATTCTCACAGTTATTACAGCCCGATTCGTAAAAGAACAGCAAGGTTTTTTTATTGATTGTTTTTTTGCCCGACGGAGTTTCTAATACTGGCGCTTTTGCTCCAACAACCGGAGCATTAATAGCACTTGTTAATTTCTTGCTCGGTTTTTCTAATTTTACTGATTTTGCGGCATATTCGCTTATTGCTGTTATCAGATCATCTTTTCCTTCTTTGGTAAACACAGTCACGATTTTGGATGTGCTAACTTAGCATGGAGTTCTAGTTAAGAACTAAATCTTAACTTTAGA
>NZ_JBMDIY010000058.1:0-15558 GCF_057808895.1 Flavobacterium sp. FG68 | reverse complement strand
CGCCTGCGCAGATGGTACTGCAGTATTGTGGGAGAGTATGTCGTCGCCTTTCTTTGAAAAACCCTATCCATATCGGATAGGGTTTTTTGTTTTACAATACTTTTTGGGAATTAAATTTCAAGATAGGAATCTAAAATTTACAGGGTTGTAACTGCTGAATAATTTTATTTTCTGAATATCTAAATATCGCTCGATATTCATTTCTTTTACCTAGAAAATGTATTAGTGCGTACTTTTCGATAGATAATGCCTTAAATCTTGTTTTTTGCTTATTAAGGAACAGTATAGATTGGATCAGACGCAAAATCTCTTATATGCCAGAATCTTACAGCGATATTTTGATGCCTATTCTTTATTATTTACGCTTTGAAGTAATGAAAAACCAATCAGCGTAGGAAAATAACGAAACAACTGTAAATACACCTGACTCTATCTTCAGCTGGATTTACTTCATACATCCATTTAAATAGTGTTATGATTTTTTAGAATTGGAGAATTTAGAATATATGTAAGTGCTAATCGCTTTGCGTTCAGTTTAATTTTAGGAATTTGATCATTTAAATTTCTATCGCCTTATAAAATCTACAATCTTCAGACTTGCAGTTTTTTATTACCACATTAATTCACCAAAATTTTTGTTTCCAAATCAGCTTTTATTTAGCTGGTTTCAAAAGGTTTTCTATTTTCTTCTGTTTTAGATTCGATTTGTTTTATCCTGAATTTGTTATTGTTTGTAATTAAGCGTTTTGTAATATCTGTATAAGTGATCATAAATTATAAGCTCATATGTTCTCTGTTTTGAGGTATATTGCCTGTTGATCATCATGTGTATATGACTTTCTAAAAAGGAAATTAATGAAATCTGAATATTCTTTTTTATGGATAAAACTGCTTCTGTAATTTGTTTTTCTTTAGTTTTTATGATTTCTAAAAAAATAAGATTTTCAGGATAATAAAAGCATTGATTTATTGCTGTTGACAATTCTCTATAATGTTTATCAAGTTCCTTTTTTAAAGTTTTATCGATTTCAAATTCTTTTTTGAAAGAAAGCTGTAAGCCATTCATCAAATTAAGTTTATCTAAATTTGATAATTCAAAAGAATTTAAAAAAGAGTCAATTGCGTAAAAACTAAATAATAGTTGAGTTTGAGAATTAGGAAATGAGGCTTTAATTGAAAGGTATTCTAAAATCATTTCGCTGTCTTTCCAAAAAAAGATTCAGATTCAGTTATGGTTGAATTCCCATATCGTTCAAGTTCTCTTTGATATGTACCTGTTTGTATTTTCCAAATCAAATTTTCTTTAAGAAGTTTATTTAATGTAGGATAAAGAGTCTGAATAGTTTTTGATAAATCATTTGGCTTTTTTATTAAAAATCTAATTCTAATATGCGAATCATCATCATTGTAGCGAATAAAAAACCATTTCTGAATGATATTTTTCTTTTTTAATTTCGAAATTATCGGCTCTAGTTTCTCAATCAAAATTATATCTGACGTTTTTGGCCCGGTATAAATTTTATAATACAACCAATCGCTGCCTAAAAAAAAATCTCTTTGCATTTATTGTTCTTTATAAAATGATAGCACAAATTCATTACAGAAATATTGACCACCTTTATTTTTGACTGCTGAATTCTCTCTAAATAAAAACTCTTCTAAAATAATTTCTTCGCGATTTTTAACCGATTTCAAAAATAACTCTAAACTTATTGGAACTTCAAAATCTAATAAAAGTGTATTATCAGAATTAACCCAGTTTACATATCTGGGAAAGTTTCGTTTCAATCTCCATTTTAGAAATTCCTCTGGCAGCAAATCTTTATCAATTTTAGAGAGAATGATTATTTCTTCTTTTTTAATTATCCATTTAGCTTTTGATAGTATAATTTCTTTATACATTACTCTCGGAAAAAAGTCATACTGTTTATTTAAATTTCCCCAGCTGAAAGAATTAATTATCGTAGTTTTCTGCCCTTGTAAATCACATAAAAAATGATAGACCGGAAGTGAATTTCTGGAAAAATTATGAGCATTGGATAAGCAAGGCAGAACTTCTTTTTTGTGTTTTTCTGAGTATAAAACTATTTTATTACTATTAATAGAAATTGATAAATCACTTAAAGAAATAATGTCTGTTTGTGATACACCCGGATTTGATAAATATGGAATTTCATGTTTTCTTAAAACGGGTCTTCTCAGTATATTTCCAGTTCTTGATTCTGGTATGTGAACAATTTCTGCGGTTATTTTATCTGAATATAAGTTTTCTTCTTTGTTAATGATTTCTTTTGTTAATTCATGAATTTCTAAATTTCCATTACAAAAGCGGCCTAATAATTTAGCAGCACTTACATTTCCCGATGATTTGATTGATATTTTGTCTCTTTCAAATACTTCAATCATTACAGAAAATGTTGCTGGAATGTTTTTTAAATCTGAATTAAAATCGGTAAAATCGTTTTCAGATAAAGTAATTGTGTTTTGTTTATTTAAAATGCAGTCCTGCAGCTTTTTTTGTAGAATAAAGTCATAAGAAGTCCATGACTGAGTTTTTATTTTTTGCTTTTTAGGTTTAAATGAAAAATAATCTAATATTTGATTACTGTCATTTATATCTAGGTTTTGAAGATATCCAATGCCAATTTCTGAGTCTAAGACGGTTGTTAAAGGCATTGATTTATATTCATATCTTTTAATGAATTCTTTTTTAAATTCTTCCAGATTTTTTGAAGGCGTTTTAGTCTGAATTCCATTTAAGAAATGAAGTGCCTCAATTACTTTTTTAGATACGGTTTCATTTAAAAAACTCTCAGAGGCTTTAATATTTAGATCAGTCTGGAAAAGGTACTTTTCATCATAAAAAACTTCAGTTTTCTCAATTTTGTTTTTGATATTTTTATATGTTTCCTGAGATGGAGTAAGAGTTAAATCCAAATCAGATAATTGTTTTTGTATAGTTTCTAAAAAACTATTTGTTTCATTAAGATTTGGAATTTTTTTCAGAATATCTGTAACTCTTTTCCATTCATTGCTTCCAGTAACGACAGCATCCAATTCAGATATTAAAAATTGATTTTTAATAAGATTTAAAACAAATACAAAAGCTTCTTCTTTTTCACTTTCATCATCGGCTAAAATTGAAATCATTTCTTCAATATTCATTCCTGATTTTGCACGTGAAAGCATTATTTTTAAAACTTTAGATTTTCTAAAAGCTGCTATTGTATGTTCTGTTCTTTCATTAATATATTTATATTCTACATATCTATAAAAATCTCCTATTTTATAAATACTGGTATTAGGATAATATTTTAATTGTGAGATAACTTCTTTTTTGTTTCCAATTGCTTGTAATAAAGTAATCCAAAAACGCATGTCGAATTGAGTATTGCGCTTAAATTTATCAGATTCCTCTAGAGTAATTTTTGTTTCTCCAGCTATTGCCCCCACAGAACAGCCTGCAAACAAACCAAAGGGAGTACATCTAGAGGACATTCTGGCTAAATATTTTAAAAGTGTGATTTCAAGTTTTTCAGATTTCTCTTTAGAAATTGATGGATCTTTTTTTGACCATTTATTTAATTCTGTTGCTAATTCCGGAGAAGCTAAATTTAAAGCTTCTTTAACCAAAGGAGTTTGGTATATCTCTATTGCTTTTTCTAAAGAATAGCTTTCTACAAAATCTAAATAAAAAGACAATGGGTATAATGGCGTTCTTAGTACAAACGATGAAAAAGGTATAATTTTGTATGGTTTAAGCATTTTTATTTTTTGCCGACTTTAGAGGCTAGTTTCATAGCATTTAAATATTTAGGATTTTTCCGGATTTTGATAGCTCTGAAAAGTGAATTTTTTTATTGCTAGCTATAAAAAAATAGAAGCACAAGTATGCCAAAAATAATTCATTTCGATTTGAGAAATATATTACGAATAAAAAAGATTTATCCTAATACTGAAAGTATTATTATCCTTAAATGGTTAATTTTTTCTTATTGCCTAATTTTAGGCAATAAGAACATTCAGTAAAAAAGCTATTATTCTTATTGATCTTTTTCATTACAATCTCCAGTCGAATGATTTGTGGGGTCTGGTTCGCTTCCCCCTTTAATTAAATGGAGATTTTTCAATTTTGCAAACTCCATTTTGTGGAGATCAAATTTTTTGATTTCTTTTTTAACTTTATTTTTTTTCATGTTTTTAATTTATAAGGTGTAGTAAATAAAAGTATAATTAAAAAAATGACAAATTAATGATCTTCTTCACAATTTTTAGTTGATTGATTCTTAGGGTCAGGCTCATCACTGTCTCCTCCTTTAATTAAATGCAAGTTTTTCAATTTTGCGAATTCCATTTTGTCGAGATCAAATTTTTTGATTTCTTTTTTAGGCTTAATTTTTTTCATGTTTTTAAATTTCTAGGGATGTGACAAATATAAAATGTTGATAAAAAAAAGGGGTATAATTATAATTTTTATTTATCGAAATTCCCGAATTTCGATATTGAAAAATAATTATAGTTTTGGTTGTTAGTTATTTAACTTTTAGAGATTCTTCCATTTGTTTAATGAAATAAGCTGGTTTTATTCCTGACTTTTTATAAAAAGCCGAAGAAAAAGACTCAGCGCTATTAAAACCAAATTCTAAAGCGAGTGCCTGAATTGTATATTTTCTCAGTTTAGAATCCTTTTTTAAATTTTCTAACGCATGATCTATTCGTAAATCATTTATGTATTGTACAAAAGATTTATTTCGGTAGCTGTTAACTATTTTAGATAAATATTTAGTATTGGTTTCAAAAACTATTGATAACGATTGTATAGTAATATTAGGTTTCAAAAAGCCTTTTTCTTTCTCAAAAGAATTTAGTTTCTTTAAAATTTGTTCGATTAATTCTTCATTAATTCCTATATCATCAGTTTTAATAGCGACAGTTTTACTATTCTTTAGATTGTCATTTTCTTTTTCCTGAAAATCTTTGTCTGCAGTTTCCTGTATTATTTTTTCAAATCGGTAACGATACTTTTTTTTATGTTGAAATTGATAAAAACCAAATGCCGAAACTGTAATTATTCCTAAAAACAATATGCCATTTCCCCAAAACGATTTTGCTTTATCTTCTTTTAAGGACTCAATAAGATTTTCTTTTTCCGACATTAAACGCGGAATGTCGTATTCGTTTCTTAAAAAAGTATTTAAATTTCTATATTTCTTCTGTAAGACACTATCTATAGCCATGTATTTTGAAATATATTTAAGCTGATTTTCCTTATCTCCAATATTTTTATAATAACTAATCAAATAAGGATAACCATCCATAAATTCTTTGGTTATGTCCTTTGTTTTAGAATAAACGGAATCTACTTTTAGGTAATTTTTTACAGCATTTTCATTTTGCCCTAAGCCCTCATAAGCTTTTCCTAAATAAAAATATGAAGACAGACTACTTCCAGTATACTTATATTCATTTATTTTAGGAAAAGCTTTATAAATACTGTCCAGAGCAGCTTTATAATTTTTTCTTAAAATTTGATTTGCCCCTTCATTCAAAACAAAATAATAATGTAAAGTCATATTGTTTGTCATTTTTGTTTCCTGTAATCCTAATTTATTATAGTAGGTAGTCGAGTCAATATTTTTTAATGACTTATAACAGTTCGCTATTCCAAAAATAATGTATTGATAGTTTTTTGCATATTTTTTTGATCTGTAATTTTTGGTTCTGTAAAAACGAAAACATTCTTTGTATATATTGAGCGCTTCATTATACTCTCCAAGATCTTCGGATTTAGTACCTGCAATAAAATCCCTTACTACATAATAATAATTTATGTTTGTTTGAAGTGCTATTTTTTCAGCGAGCTTATAATTAATCATAGCTTCTTCAAACTTAAATTGTCTTTTAAGAAAGTCAGCCTTTTCGCAATATGCAGCGACAGGAAAAGACCTGTCATTTGTACCTGTCGAGTATTTTATAACACTATCCAGATATTGAATTGCTTTATTCATATCAGAACCATAGTAGAGTAGTGCAGTTAAGTAATAGCCTCGGGCTTTTCTAACTCTATTATTTTCTTTATAAGCCTTAGCTATATAGGCATCCTTATATAATATCTGTTTTGCAGTGTTTTTGTCATTATCAAAATAAAGATTATGTAATTCATCAAAAGACAATTTCATAAGTTCTTTTTTTGATTCCTGAGCCAAAAGAAAAATTGGGAAAAATAATAATATGAAGGTTTTTGAAAATTTAAACAAAATCATGATTAAGGGTTTCGTACAAAAATAGAATTTCTGTATTAATTCATGCTAACAAAACTGGAATTTTTATTTGTATTTAATCATTTGATTATTAGTGGTTTGTTTTGTTTTTTAAAATGTGAAATTCCTGAATTTCAATAAGGAATTCAGGAATTCAGACATATAGTATTTGTAGACAATTTAATGGTTATTTAGTTTTGGCTGCAATAAAGTAAAGCAATTTTTACAGTAATGCATATTACCATAAGAATGCTTTAATTTTTTATAAGATCTAAAAAGTATCAGATTCTCTGATTTCTTTCTAAACATAGTCCATAAAGGACAATTTCCAAAACGTTTACAATTAATTTAACCAATTTTTATTCCAAATATGTATGAAAAAATCCGATCCCTTGTTTTTTCTTTTACCACTCAATATGTATTTCCAATGTGTTTTTTGGAAAATGTTTTATCGAGAAAAGACTGAATCTGTAAAAGTTATTTAATCAGTTAATTAAAATAGTAATGAGAAAAAAAATACTAATACTGCTAACAATTGCATTTTTCTTTTGTTGCGGCATATTGAAATCGCAAACAACTTTTCAGACTCCTAAATTAAGTCCACCTACACCAGAGGTGTTTTCTTTGTTTAAGTTTACTGATATACCAGTTTCAAATACAACAGGTATTCCCAATATTTCACTTCCGGTTTATACCATTAAATTGAAAGATTTTGAATTTCCTATTTCTTTAAGTTATCATTCATCTGGTATCAGAATCGAGGAAATAGCAAGCAATGTAGGTCTTGGATGGACATTAAACAGCGGCGGAATGATATACAACCAGGTAAATGATCTTGATGATAATGAAGCCGGAATCACTTTTCCGGGATCCTCAGGTTCAATACCTCAAAATAGAGAACTTGATCCGGTTCTTGTAGGATTAGCGGAGCAAAATGCCCCTACAAATCCAGATTATTATACAGCTTTACTGCTAACTTCTCCAGATGTAGATACTCAGCCGGATATCTTTTATTACAACTGCGGAAATTTAAATGGTAAATTCTTTTATTCTAAAGATGGTGTGGCTAATCCAGTGCCATATTCTCCTATAAAAATTGAGAGAAATGGTTATGGTTCCTTTATAATTACGGATGAAAAAGGTACAAAATATACTTTTGAAAGAATATCAGAAACAACTACCACATCTATCAGTATTGAGTCACCTGCTTATCATATGACGGATGTTGATACTAAAAGCTTTACTTTTCATATTGTAAAAATTGAGACTTTAAATAACGAAGTAATAAACTTTAATTACGAGAGTGAAAAATATTCTTATGATGAACCTTCTGTTTTTGCTTCCAGAGAGTCAACCTATAAATCAAGTGGTTTACCTCTAGACTTAATTCCCGGAGGATTACCACTTTTTGTTGAAACAGAAACTAAAAACAAAGTTATTCTTAGAGGAAAAAGATTAATATCTATTACAACCAATTCTGGTGAAAATATTCAATTTATATATAACAATTGTGCAAGACTCGATCTGCCTGCATCAACAGGTCCTAATAATGAAGTTTTGAGTGGAGGTTTTGCTTTAAAAGAAATAAAAATAACCAGCGGACAAAGAAATGATTCTTATGTATTGGAGCATGGTTATTTTAATGTGCCAAATTATACTCCATGTGCAGCAAATGCATCTTTTGGTTCTGATGTTAGATTAAAATTAATTTCTTTTAAAAAGAATTCTGAACCAGCTTATCAATTTCAATATGATGAAAGTGCTCGTTTACCCGGAAGATTTGAACTTTATTATGACCATTGGGGCTATTTTAAATCATCTGGAGGGAAATATAGTAAAGACTATGAGTTTGATTTTTTTGATGGAGTTACCAGAGACCCTGAATTAGCAACGACAAAATTGGGAGTTCTAAATAAGATAACCTATCCAACTTCTGGATATACAACTTTTGATTATGAACTTAATGATTATTATGGAACTTTTAAAACGTATGCTCAAAGAGTTGAAAAATCGGTTCAGGCACACATTATAGGAGGAGAAGAGATAGGATTGCCAAATGAAGCGCAATATCTAACTGAACCATTTACAATTTCGCCAGGGTATCAAGCAAATAGTGCTATTATCATAAAGGATATTAGTACTGGGGAACAAACGATGAATAATTTTGTAAATATTTATATTACAGATGCTAATAATCAGTCTAATAATATTGTATATAAAGTAGTTCCAGAAAGCACAACACCTAATCATTTAGTTTACAAAATGCAAAACTTACTGCCGGGTCAATATTTTTTACACGTTGATGGTATTTATAACGGTGGTGGAGCAACTATTCTATGGGTTGAGAAAGAGGGGCAGGATACAGAAGAATTAAAAAATATTGATGTAGGCGGACTGCGTATAAAAAGTATATCTAATTATGATAATATAAACTTAACTACACCAAGTTCAAGACAATTTTATGAATATAAAAGTATTACAAACCCGTTAAAATCATCTGGAAGTATTGTTTCGCCTCCTAGATATTCATACTTAGAAACCAAATCTAATCCTATATGTGTTAATGTAGCTAATACTACTTTTCTGGATCCTGGAATTATGACTTATCGCTCTAGAAGTTCTAAAAATTATTTACCGTTATCTGGACTACAAGGATATCATATTATGTATTCTGATGTTAAAGTTTATAACGATCAAAATATGCTGAATGGTTATACGCATTTTAAATACAGTCTTGCTGATGATGATAAAAGCTATAACATACTTAGAAGTGCACCTGTAACCAGCCATGATTTTGAACGAGGAGATTTATTAGAGCAAAATATTTATAAGTATAATAATGGCTCATATCTGCCTGTAAAAAAAGTGAGTAATGAATACTATTATGGTTTTAATCGCAACAGTTTTTTTTCAGATGCTTCTTTTCCAAACGAAAAACATGCTTTAGGATTGGTTATTAATAAACTGTCAGGAGATCTTGTCTGTAATGTACAAGGATCATGGGGAATGCCTATACCGCCTTACAGATCTTTATTTGAGATGTCTTATTTTAAATTATATTCTGTTTGGAAATATTTAAATAAATCTACAGAATCAACTTATGATAAAAACGGAGCTAATCCGGTAACTACAATAACAAATTTTAATTATAATAATCCAACTCATGCTCAGCTTTCTTCTGTTGAAATGATAAATTCTGAAGGAGAAACACAAAGCACAAAAACGTTCTATGCTCAGGATCCAGAAATGTCCGGTAAAGCATTTGTATCTGACATGATTGCAAAAAACATGATTCAGGTTCCATTAGATACACAGATTTTTAAAGGAACCGATAAATTATCTGAGCAATTAACTTTATTCGATAAAAGTACGGCGACAAGCAATTTATTATTGCCAAAAGAGGTTTATTCGGCTAAATTTCCAAATACTTTACCATCTATCGCGAATATTGGAAGTCTTGAGAAAAAAATTACTTACGATCAATACGATGACAAAGGAAATATTTTGCAATATACTTTAGACGGAGGGATTCCGGTTTCAATTATCTGGGGTTATAATAAAACACAGCCAATTGCTAAAATTGAAAATGTTCTTTACTCATCAATTCCAGCAGCAACTATAACAAACCTTCAGACACTTTCAAATGCCGATGTTGACAATTGTATGTCGGGCAGCTGCACAGAACAATTGCTGCGTAATGCACTTAACACATTAAGAAGTTCTTTTCCTGATGCTTATGTTTCTACTTATACTTACAATCCTTTTGTGGGGGTTACGAGTATGACAGATACAAAAGGAATGTCTTCTTATTATGAATATGACTCATTTGGAAGGTTGAAATTTGTAAAAGATAAAGACTTAAATGTACTTCAAAAATATTGTTACAATTATAAAGGACAACAAGTAAACTGCAGTGATAATACATCTAGTACTGTTATTTACTATAAGAGCCCTGCTCAGAGTGGTTCATTTACAAAAAACAATTGCGCTTCCGGAGGAACTGGATCTAGTGTTTCATACAGTCAGGCAGTTGGAGCCTATACATCGACTATTTCTCAGGTCGATGCCGATGCACAAGGAGCCGCTAAATTTAATGCAGATGGTCAGGCAAATGCGAATACAAACGGAATTTGTACTTTTTATAGTGTAGCAAGAAGCGGTTCATTTACAAAAAATAACTGTGCTTCTGGCGGAACAGGGTCTAGTGTTTCTTATAGTCAGGTTGCCGGAGTTTCTACGTCAACTATTTCTCAGGCAGATGCTGATTCAAAAGGGTTAACTAAATTTAATACAGATGGTCAGGCAAATGCCAATACAAACGGAATTTGTACTTTTTATAGTGTGGCTAGAAGTGGTTCATTTACCAAAAACAATTGTTCTTCTGGAGGAACGGGTTCAAGTGTGAGCTATAGTCAAGTTGCTGGAGCTTCTACTTCAACTATCTCACAGGCAGATGCTGATTCAAAAGGACTAACTAAATTTAATACAGATGGTCAGGCAAATGCCAATGCAAACGGAATTTGTACTTTTTATAGTGCAGCCTTAAGCGGTTCATTTACCAAAAATAATTGTGCTTCAGGCGGAACAGGATCTAGTGTTTCATATAGTCAGGCAGCTGGAGCTTCAACTTCAACTATTTCTCAGGCTGATGCTGATTCAAAAGGACTAACTAAATTTAATACAGATGGCCAGGCAAATGCGAATACAAATGGAATTTGTACTTTTTATAGTATAGCTCGAAGCGGTTCATTTACAAAAAATAACTGTGCTTCTGGAGGAACTGGATCAAGTGTTTCTTACAGTCAGGCCGCTGGAGTTTCTACTTCAACTATTTCTCAGGCCGATGCTGATTCAAAAGGATTAACTAAATTTAATACAGACGGCCAGGCAAATGCCAATGCAAACGGAATTTGTACTTTTTATAGTGTAGCTCGAAATGGTTCATTTACCAAAAATAATTGTGCTTCTGGAGGAACTGGCTCAAATGTGAGCTACAGTCAGGCAGCTGGAGCTTCTACTTCAACTATTTCTCAGGCAGATGCTGATTCAAAAGGATTGACTAAATTTAATGCAGATGGTCAGGCAAATGCAAACATAAACGGAATTTGTACTTTTTATAGTGCAGCCTTAAGCGGTTCTTTTACCAAAAATAATTGTGCTTCTGGCGGAGCCGGATCTAGTGTGAATTACAATCAGGCAGTTGGAGCTTCTACTTCAACTATTTCTCAGGCCGATGCCGATGCAAAAGGATTATCAAAATTCAATGCTGATGGTCAGACGAATGCCAATATAAACGGAATCTGTACTTTTTATAGTGCGGCTTTAAGCGGTTCATTTACAAAAAACAATTGTGCAGCAGGAGGAAATGGTTCAAGCGTGGGTTATAGTCAGGCTTATGGAGCATCTTATTCAAATTCTTCTCAGGCCGACGCTGATGCAAAAGGATTAGCTAAGTTTAATGCTGATGGTCAGTCAAATGCCAATGCAAACGGAATATGTACTTTTTATAGTCCAGCTCAAAGCGGTTATTTTACCAAAAATGACTGTGTGGCCGGAGGTGCCGGTTCTACAATAAGTTTTAGTCAGGCTGCAGGTGCTGTAACATCAACCTATTCTCAGGCAGATGCTGATTACAGAGGAAATATTAAGTTTAATCAAGATGGTCAGTATCAGGTTAATACTACTGGTGTCTGTAATTTTAGAAGTAAAGCAATCAGTGGCTCATTTGTAAAAAATAACTGCCCTGCAGGAAGCACAGGATCTACGGTTTCATACTATTTTAATGATGGTGTGATTTATTCAACAGTTTCTCAGGCAGATGCAGATAATCAAGCTCAGGCTCTGTTTAATAGTCAAGGACAAGCATACGCAAATTCAAACGGAACCTGTACTTATTATAACACAGGAAAAAGCGGTCAGTTTACTAGAAACAATTGTGCAGCAGGAGGAACTGGATCGACTGTAACTTACACCGTTAATGCAGGAACTTATAGTTCAACTACTTCTCAGGCAGCGGCAGATGCGTTAGCTCAGACAGCGGTTAATAATAATGGTCAGGCATATGCCAACTCAAATGGAGTATGTGTATTCTATAATGTGATGATAAATCCAAAGTTTTACAAAACAGATTGTCCAGCAGGAACCACAAATCCCTATGTGTATTACTACGTTTATGCCGGAACTTATCAATCAACAATATCACAGGCAGATGCTGATAATAAAGCCTGGATAGAAGCTAATACTTATGGACCTGCTTACGCAAATGAAACAGGACGCTGTTTAAACCCTGGTGAACTTGAAGAATAGCAAAATCAGTTTTTTAAAACATTCAAAAGAGATGAAAAAATATATAATAATTATAGTTTTGTTATTGTTTGCAGGTTCTGGTGCTCTACATGCTCAGACCTTTAGCGATGATAACTTTGTTTATACCTCGGCACCAAAAAAAGCGGTTCAGTCGGCCAATTACGGCACATTAACAAAAGATGAAGTGACTCAAAATGTTACCTATTTTGATGGATTAGGCAGACCAATCCAGACAACAGCAATAAATCAGGGAGGAAATGGCTCAGATATCATAACTCCTATTGAGTACGATAACTATGGAAGACAAATTAGAGAATATCTACCTTACTGGCTTTCAAATAGTACGTTGAATTATTCCAGAATTGGAATTACCTCTTCTTTGGCCTCACTTAGTGGACTTTATAATACTGCAAAATATGACAATACAACTAATCCGTTTTCAGAGAAAAGTTTTGAACCGTCTCCATTAAATAGAGTATTAAAACAAGCAGCTCCGGGAGCTTCCTGGGCAATGAACAATGGTCATGAAATTAAATCTGATTACCAGGCTAATGCAGCAAACGAAGTAAAGCTGTATAGAGCCACAACAAACTGGGATGCTGCTTTAGGATTGTATACTATTGCTTTTGTAGACACTGGTTATTATGGAGCAAATGAATTGCAAAAAAATGTTAACTATGATGAGAACTCTGCAGCAAATCCAGCAGAGAGTGCAGGATCAACAGTAGAATTTAAAAACAAGGACGGAAAAGTAGTTCTAAAAAGAACCTATGATAGCGGAGTTAAACATGACACCTATTATGTATATGATACATACGGGAATTTAATCTATGTATTGCCACCAAAAGCGGAGGGAACTATTACTGTTGATATTTTAAATAATTTATGTTACCAATACAAATATGATGTACGTAATAGACTTGTAGAGAAAAAACTGCCGGGTAAACAATGGGAGTTTATTGTATACGACAAATTAGATAGAGTAGTGGCTTCTGGGCCTGCTAACTCTCCTTTTTCAGATATTACATCAGTAGGATGGGTTGTAACTAAATATGATGTATTAAATCGCCCGGTAATTACAGCATGGTTACAAGGAAGTGTTACAAACTTAGATAGAAAAACATTACAGGATGCTCAGAATCTATTAACGGCGAACTTTAGCGAAACCAAAATTGCTACGGCAACGAACACTACTATAAATGGCGTGGCTTTTCGTTATAATAATAATGCCTGGCCAACATCTGGATATCATGTGTTAACGGTAAATTATTATGATGATTATAATTATCCTAATGCGCCAACAATTCCAGCTTCTGTGGAGACACAGCCGGTTTATTACAATACAACTGTAAAACCCAAAGGATTGGCAACTGGCTCCTGGACACGTATTTTAGAAACCAGTACGCTATATAAAAACGAGTTTTCATACACTTTATATGATGATAGAGCAAGACCTATTCGTACTTATACTCAAAACCATTTAGGCGGATATACATACATTGACAGTAAACTTGATTTTTCTGGTAAGACTGAGTACAGTATAACAAGACATAAAAGAGTAAGTACAGATGCAGAGCTTATAACCAAAGATGTTTTTACCTATTCAGCTCAGGATCGTTTGCTTACACAGACAAACCAAATAAATGGTGGCGCTGTTGAATTAATTGTCAGTAATTCTTATGATGAGTTAGGACAGCTTATTTCTAAAAAAGTAGGTAATACGACAGCAGCACCAACGCAAAATATAAATTTTGCATATAACGTTCGCGGATGGCTTACAGGAATTAATGATGTTACTGCCCTGACTAAATCAGGAGATCCTAAAGACCTTTTTGCTTTTAAAATTAATTATAATACAACATCTACGGCTGGAGTAAGTGCTTTATATAATGGGAACATTTCAGAAACCTATTGGACAAGTAACAATTCTGAAACTGTATTAAGAGGTTACGGATATGTATATGACAACCTGAGTCGTTTAAAGACAGGAATCTTTAAGCAAAATGGTACTGTAAATAATTTTTATGACGAAACTTTAACCTACGACAAAAACGGAAATATCATGTCGTTGCTTCGTAATGGTAATGTTTCAGCTGTTCAGCAGATTGACAATTTAGTGTATAGTTACGGTACTGGCAATATCTCGAACCAACTTACAAAAGTGGTTGATAACGCAACAACTTATAAAGCAGATGGTTTTGTAGACAGTGCGGCCAATACAGTAGATGATTACAGCTATGATGCTAATGGTAATATGATTAAAGATAGCAACAAAAACATTACTTCGATTATCTATAATCATCTAAACCTGCCGGCTAAAATAACTTTTGCCACAACTGGGAACATTGTATATCTTTACAATGCAACAGGACAGAAAGTACAGAAAGTTGTAAATGAAACAAGCAAAGCTGCTGTAACAACAGATTATCTAGGAGGTTATCAGTATGATAATGCTGCATTAAAGTTTTTCCCAACTGCTGAGGGTTATGTTGAACCAATATCAGGTTCTTATAAATATGTATACCAGTACAAAGATCATTTAGGCAACGTTCGTTTAAGTTATGATAAAACGCTTGCTATCAAGGAAGAAAGTAATTTCTATCCTTTTGGATTAAAACAGGAAGGGTATAATACTGTTAAGACTGGTGTTGAAAACAAGTATAAGTACAACGGTCAGGAACTCCAAGACGAGCTGGGACTTGGGATGACGGCAATGGATTGGCGACAATATGATAATGCTTTAGGTAGGTTTATTAACATTGACCCGTTAGCGGAAGTATTTGTGGATATGTCTCCATACTTGTTTTCATTTAATAATCCAGTTGTGTTTAGTGACCCAAGTGGCTTATGTCCAGAATGTGAGAAGAATGTTAAAAAACCGACAAATGGACAAAGTTATACCTCTAGCGGTGGAGCAGTTTATACGTACAATAATGGAATGGATATGCAAACAAAAACTGGAGAAAAAGTTAAGCTACATTTTTATAATTAG
>NZ_JBMDIY010000057.1:0-17859 GCF_057808895.1 Flavobacterium sp. FG68 | reverse complement strand
AAAAGAGCCTTCGGCTCGATCCATATTGTAGGGCTGGACTTCAGTCCAGTTTTATATGTACAAAATAACCCGATGGGTTTTTAAATCCCATCGGGTTATTATTTGGTTCAAAGGTTAAAAAAACAAACCCGCGAAACCTCGTTTTATACGTTAAATCCGTGGGCAAAAATCTATGCATAAAACTTTTGTAAACTGGACTGAAGTCCAGCTCTACAATATAATTTGTTCCTTCGGAACTATAAAAGAGCCTTCGGCTCGATCCATATTGTAGGGCTGGACTTCAGTCCAGTTTTATATGTACAAAATAATCCGATGGGATTTTAAAATCCCATCGGGTTCTTATTTAGGTAAAAAACAAACCCGCGAAACCCCGTTTCATCCGTTAAATCCGTGAGCAAAAATCTATGCACAAAACCTTTGTAAACTGGACTTCAGTCCAGTTTTATATGCACAAAATAACCCGATGCGATTTTAATATCCAATCGGGTTATTATTTAGTTTAAAAATTTAATAAAACAAACCAGTGAAAACCTTGTTTTATCCGTTAAATCCGTGGGCAAAATCTACATATAGACCCTTTGCGATCTCCAAATATATTTGTAAAACTTCAATACAAAAACCTTTGCGCTCTTTGCGAAAAACCTTTGTGCTCTTTGCGTTAAAAAAACTTATGAAAACACCACAGTCTTATTACTATAAACCATTGTTTTATGTTCAGAATGTAACTTTATAGCTCTTGCCAAAACAATACGTTCCAAGTCACGCCCTTTCATAATAAAATCTTCAACAGAGTGAATATGAGAAACTCTCGCAATATCCTGTTCGATAATTGGACCTTCATCTAATTCTTCGGTAACATAATGGCTTGTTGCACCAATAATTTTTACTCCGCGTTTAAATGCAGAATGATAGGGTTTTGCACCCGGAAAAGCCGGTAAAAAAGAATGGTGAATATTGATAATCCTATTTTCGTAAAGCGAAATTAATTTTGGAGTAATAATCTGCATGTAGCGCGCTAAAACAATAAAATCGATATCATACCTTTTTAAAAGCTCAATTTGTTTTGCTTCACCTTCTTCCTTGTTGTCTTTTGTAAAAGGAACACAGTGAAACGGAATATCAAAACGTTCTGCAACAGATCGCAAATCGTTATGATTGCTTATAATAACCGGAATTTCAATATTTAATTCTTCTGCGCTGTATCTTCCTAAAATATCAAATAAACAATGATCGTATTTAGAAACAAACAATGCCATTTTTGGTTTTTGTTCCTGATTGTACAAATCCCATGACATTTTAAAATCGACAGCGAGAGTTTTATTAAATTCTTCTTTTAAGGATTCAATGGTAATTTTAGGATTGGTAAATTCACATTCCAATCGCATAAAAAATACATTTTGTTCCACATCAACATGCTGGTCGATGTAAGTAATATTTCCTTCCACTTTTGCAATAAAAGTAGTTACTGATGCAATGATGTTTTTTTGGTCTTTGCAATGAATCAGAATGGTTATTTTTTGCATTTAGTTTATTTTGGTTAGTAACAAAGTTGCAAAGATTCAAAGTGACAAAAGCTGCTTTTTACCTTTGTAACTTTGAGCCTTTGAACCTTAAAAAATTATTTTCCGTCCTGCATTGCAAAAACGCTTTTTAATAAAGGTGTTGTTCTTGCACTGATATTATTACGGATATCTTTTTCTTCTACAGCAATCATTTTAAAAACTCCTGCCAGTGCCTGATTAGTTGTATAATCAGTTAAATCAGGATTTACTTTTTTCACTAACGGAATAGTGTTGTATTTGTTGATGATTTTTGTCCAGACAACATCGGCACCTACTTTTTCAAAAGAGCTTTTAATTACCGGATTAAATTTTCCGTATAAAGCTGTTGTTGTTGTTCCTTGTAAATAACTAGTTGCGGCACTGTCATTTCCTAATAAGATATTTTTAGCATCGGTAAACGACATATTTTTAACTGCCGAAACAAATATAGGTGTTGCTTCTTTTACAGCATCTTCGGCTGCGCGGTTTAAAACTTTTATTCCTTCATCGGCCAGCGAGCCAAGACCAATTTTACGTAATGTAGCATCTACTTTTTGTAATTCTTCGGGCATTAAAATTTTTACGGCTTCATTTTTATAAAAACCATCTACTGCGGTTAATTTACTTACTTGTTGCGTAATTCCTTTGTTAAGGGCTTCTTTTAGTCCAGAAGCGATATCAACACCGCCAACTCCCGGAATCTGAGAAGATATTTGCGGTAATTGATTTAGAGTCTGTTGTACCTGCGCACATGACGTTAGAGAAAATGTAACGACTAATAAAAAAATCTTTTTCATTTATTGGGGTTTATTAAGGTTCAAAAATACTACATATTCAAAAATAAAGCCACAATTTATTTAACGGCACGTAACATTTTGTTTAATTATTAACATTCGTAATATTTTAATTTAATACAAAATCAAATAGTAAAAAAACTTAGCATCTCAGCAACTTAGATTCTTAGAAACTTAAAAAATCTATTTCTTCAATAAATCAATCTCTTCTTTTGTTTTCTCAATATAAACAGACATTTGATCGTATTTCCATTTTCCTCTTTTTGTAGCAACAACAAATAAAGTAGCTTTTCCTTTTGGGCCTTTTATAGGAATTTGTAAATCACAATTTCCGGTATCGTTGCTTGTGCTTATACTTCCAGACATCATTCCGTCAGTTTCAATTGGGTTTCCTAACTTTTCGATTACAACTTTATTGTGCTGTACAGCTGACATCGATTCTTTAAAAGCATCAGAATCTTTCATCATCGATGTTACTCCAAAAAATATTCCGCCAATAAATAAAGCAAAAAGAACTAAAAGGCCTAAACATCCTGTTGGCACAAACCATTTCCAGTTTCTGTCCCACCAATTTTTTTGAGGTTGATAATCGTCATTCATAGTAATAAAGGTTAATTTGTTGATTAGGTTAATTTTCTGAAAGATATTAATTTTCAGATGAAACAAAATAAAAAAATCACCTTATAAGCTATAAGATGATTTTTTGTTTTTTAGTTTAACGATTATTAAAAGCTATTTCTTCTAAGGCCTGTGGATTACTGATTACTTTATCTACTTCTTGTTTTCTCATATTGTCCTTATCTCCAGTTCCAGTGCTTAAAATAAGTTTTTTAGGGATAATTGGTGTTTTATTAAATATAGCAGAGTATAGTAAAACTGCCTGTAAAAATCCTCCATCGTTTGTAAAGTGAAGTATATTTTTACCATAACGAAGATTATCTTTATTATAACTTAAATATTTATAACCGCTTTTACCTTCATAAGCATCTTTAACAGCATCGCCAACCCTCAATAAACCTGCATTTTTAATATAAGCGGTAGCTAAAACGGCATTTTTTTGTAATTCCTTATAATAATCATCATATTCTGGATTTGTATATGGTAATGGAGACATATTTTGATAGACATATATGGCAACATCCGGACTATTTTTATGTATTTTTTCTACAATTAATTTTAAATTTGATCTATACTTTTCAAGATCTGTTAATGCAATTGGTGTCGCTTCCTGAAGCACAACAAAATCATAATAATTTCCATCCTTATCTCTATTAGAAAAAATTTGATTCGCTTCTGTTTTATTAGTATAATAAACTTTATCTAGTGAAACTCCCATTGTTACCAATTGTTGGACATTTATATGTTTATTATTAAAATTGCATAATTCCTGAAACAGCGTAGGAGCACTTACAAAATATTCTATTTGGCTATTTCCTATAAATAATATACGTGGAGGTCCTATAGCTTTTGGTGGTTTAGGATTGCTAAGTCCATCAGATGTAATCGCGTCTTGAGTGGTGAATTTATTGCATGAAATAAGTAAAGCTGCTATAATAAAACTAAAAATTAAAACGTATTTTTTCATTTATAAATGGATGATTTGGAATCTGCAAATCTCTGTTTAATCTATCATCATATAAGCCTCAAGATGATTTTAAAATAGTATTTTAAGACAAAAAAATGAGGGTATTACTTTCAACAAAATCTATATATAGTTTTATTGCTATAGAAGAATCAGGAAATTTTCAAAAGTTCTATTTAAAAAAAAATCACCTCATAAAATTTATAAGATGATTTAATTTTTGTTTTGATAAACGAATTACTAAAAGACATTTTTTTTCAAGCTTAGTAGGGTTTGCCTGAGTGTCTGGATAGGATTTGGTTTACCGTAACAAATTATATAACTTAGTTTTTTAGGGACAAAAAAGGCAGTTTAAACGTATTGTAAGCAGTATAGGTTTGGGTTGTAGACAGGATTAATAGTTTTTAAATCTGCCAGTACTGCGTGAGTGTAATTTTGACCGCCAATTGCTAAATAAAATAAAGATTTAGAAAGATAAAGTGGTCTAAAAGGTATTGTATGCCAGCAATTTGCTATATTCTTAAAAAAATGTTTTATGGCATACTTAAAAGTTTTTTCTTCGGGACGAACAAAATAAATAGTTGAACTTTTAGATTTGCTCATCATATTAGGAAACATTATAAATCTTGCTCCTTGCTGAATTAATAAATTTATTTCAAATAGTGTTAATCCATCGATATTTTCTGTTTTCATGATAAATTGATTTTGCAATTAATATTAGTGGTAGTATTACACTGCAAAGTTGCGACAGAAATCAAAATATTTTTAGACTTAAAAGTTTTAAGATTAATAAGTTAGGTTATTTTTGAAAATAGAAATCGGGAATTCATTGAAGTGAATTCCCGATTTTATTTTATTTATAATTGCTATTTAGTTTGAAGCTACGCCATCAACTGGAAATAAGAAATTATTTAATTCTGAATCTTTTTCATAAACATCCTGATAAAAACTGATTTCTCCGGAATCATGTACCCATGAAGTAAAATAAGTGATGTAAATAGGCACTTTATTTGGCAGTTTAAATGTACTTTCCGTTTTTCCTTCCATTGCTTTATTGATTTTTTCTGTTGTCCATTCCGGATAATCTTTAAGCATGGCAATAGCTAACTCTTTTGCTTTGTTTACGTTAATACAACCGTGGCTAAAAGTTCTTCTTTCAAAATCAAATAATGATTTTGCAGGAGTATCGTGCATGTAAATATCTTCAGGATTTGGGAAAATAAATTTCACTAATCCAAGAGAGTTGTTAGGACCTGGTTTTTGTCTAACCTGACCATTCACTATCTCCATATTTTTCTCTGTTAGATAATTAGGATCGGCAGCCATTTTCATTTTCAATTCATTATCGACAATACTTTGAGGAACTGTCCAGTATGGGCTGAAAACAATTTTATCAATATTTCCGTTAAATATGGTTGTTTTAGTTACCGCAGATCCCACAAAAACTTTAGAAGTAAGTTCCGGTTTTCCGTTTTTTACATATACTAATTCAAAAGAAGGAATATTTACAATAATATATTCTTTGTCTTTTAGAATTTTTGGAGAAATCCAACGGCATCTTTCCATATTGACCATCAAGGTATTAATCTTGTCTTTTAACGGAATGTTCATTTCTTTAATATGATCTGCAGATAAAATGTAATTTGGTTTAAACCCATTTCTAAGTTTATATTTCATTACACCATCCATTAATTCACGATCATAAAAATTACTTTTAGAGTCATGATCTAAATCACCCAAAATAAATAATCTCGTTCTAACTTGTCCAATTGTAGGTGTATTGGCGTCAGGTCTAAGATCTTTATAAGGAGATTCGGCAACGATAGGTTTCCAAACACCGGCTTTTTCTATTTCTCTGTATTTTTTAAGAGCATCCTGCAATTTATAATATTGGTTAAAAAGAAGTTCGTCATTTTTCTCTAATAAAGTAGGTTGAGTCATTAGAGAATCTAACAAAGTATCATAAGATATTTCTTTTTTTGGAAGAAGCCATCCTGTTTTTTTAGCAGTTTCGGCATCTAAACCAACATACACACGGTTCATATATATAATGTATGCAGAAGTTAAAAGCATATCAGAGTCTGCTTTTGATGGTTTATCGTTTGATCCTTTTTTGAAAATTTGATCAATTTCATATTTATAAGGAAGTTCAAAAATTAAACCTTCCTCATAAGTATCATTTAATTTGTCATACAAGGTTTTACCAAACTCATTGATTTTGTCATCTTCAAACCAAATTGATCCGTAAGATCTTGTTTTGTACAAGGAAACAACCTCGTTTTGATATTTTTTTAGATCAGAATACCTTTTAAAGAAATCAGTCAATACTTCACTGTCAACTTTTGTATCTGAATTGTTATTTAGATAAGATTTATTCAAACTTATGTTTTCTCTGGTATTACTATTATTATGCTTTCCAAAAGATAATATAGTGAAACTAAGAGCTAAAATTATGCTTACTGGATATGTTGTTTTCATTTTCATTTCAATTTTTACGTTACTACTTAGATTCGAAAGTTCTGGGTAAAAATTTGGGGCCTTTTCTACACTGCTAAATTACTTTAGGTTATTGATAATGAGTTGCTTTATTACATTTAGATTTTGCAAGATTGCCATGTTACAGGTTTATATAGTATAAATCAGCTGGTTAGCCTGTTTGTTACCTTAGTTATTAACGAAATCGATATATTTTTTAAAAACATAAAGGTTTGATCACCATCAAATATTAAAATATTTTGTAAATTGCTCCCTTTAAATTATCATATTCATAAAATGGAACAACAAATACCATATATTCCTAAAAATAAAGTAAGAATTGTAACCGCTGCTTCGCTTTTTGACGGCCATGATGCAGCAATAAACATAATGCGTCGTATAATTCAGTCAACAGGAGTTGAGGTAATTCACCTTGGACATGACAGAAGTGTAGAGGAAGTGGTGAATACAGCAATCCAGGAAGATGCCAATGCCATTGCCATGACATCTTACCAGGGCGGGCACAACGAATACTTTAAATATATGTATGACTTGCTTCATGAAAAGGGAGCGGGGCACATTAAAATTTTTGGCGGCGGCGGCGGCGTAATTCTGCCAAGCGAAATTTCAGAATTACATGAATATGGAATTACCCGAATTTATGCTCCAGATGACGGCCGTTCGTTAGGACTTCAGGGAATGATTAATGATTTGGTACAGCAGTCTGATTTTCCTATTGGAGATAAATTAAACGGAGAAATCGATCATATCGAAAATAAAGTTCCCACGGCAATTGCACGTTTGATTTCGGCAGCCGAGAATTTCCCTGAAATTGCAAAACCTGTTTTTGATAAAATTCACGAAAGTAATACCAATTCTATAATTCCGGTTTTAGGAATTACGGGAACGGGTGGAGCCGGAAAATCATCTTTGGTTGATGAATTAGTTCGTCGTTTTTTAATTGATTTTCCTGAAAAAACAATCGGATTGATTTCTGTGGATCCTTCTAAGAGAAAAACCGGAGGAGCACTTTTAGGAGACAGAATCCGTATGAATGCCATTAATAATCCTCGTGTATATATGCGTTCGCTGGCGACACGTCAGTCGAATTTGGCTTTATCTAAATATGTTGCCGAAGCGATTCAGGTTTTAAAAGCCGCAAAATACGATTTGATTATTCTGGAAACTTCGGGAATTGGACAATCTGACACCGAGATTATGGATCATTCTGATGTATCCTTATATGTAATGACACCTGAGTTTGGAGCAGCAACGCAATTGGAAAAAATCGACATGCTTGATTTCGCCGATTTAGTGGCTTTAAACAAATTTGATAAACGTGGTGCGCTTGATGCTTTGCGCGATGTAAAAAAACAATACCAGCGCAACCATAATTTGTGGGATAAAAATCCAGATGAAATGCCTGTTTTCGGAACGATTGCTTCGCAGTTTAACGATCCGGGAATGAACACGCTTTATAAAGCGATTATGGATAAAGTGGTCGAAAAAACGAATTCTGAATTGAAATCGACTTTTGAAATCACTAAAGAAATGAGTGAGAAAATCTTCGTGATTCCGCCACACAGAACGCGTTATTTATCTGAAATTGCAGAGAATAACAGATCTTATGATGAAATCGCACTTTCGCAGCAAAAAGTAGCGCAGAAATTGTACGGAATTTTCAAAACGATAGAATCGGTTTCTGGAAAAGTGCCACAAATTAATAAAGCTGGGATCGATGATTCGACTGTTTTACCAAGTGCAGCTCAGCCACATGACGAAAACAGAATCTTTTTAAATCTTTTACTGAATCAGTTTGATAAAGTAAAAATGGATTTAGATCCGTACAATTGGGAAATTATCCTGAATTGGGATGAAAAAGTGGCGAAATACAAAAATCCGGTTTACTCGTTTAAAGTTCGTGATAAAGAAATCAAGATTGCAACGCATTCTGAAAGTTTATCCCATTTACAGATTCCGAAAATTGCTTTACCTAAATATGAAGCGTGGGGCGATATCCTCCGTTGGAATTTACAGGAAAATGTTCCCGGAGAATTTCCTTTTGCTTCGGGATTATATCCGTTTAAACGTGAAGGCGAAGATCCGTCGAGAATGTTTGCGGGCGAGGGCGGACCAGAAAGAACCAATAAACGTTTTCATTATGTAAGTGCGGGATTGCCGGCAAAACGACTTTCTACTGCTTTTGACAGTGTAACTTTATACGGAAACGATCCAGATTTGCGTCCGGATATTTACGGGAAAATTGGAAATGCGGGAGTTTCTATTTGTTGTTTAGATGATGCTAAAAAGCTGTATTCAGGTTTTGATTTGGTTCATGCTTTAACTTCGGTTAGTATGACAATTAACGGGCCTGCGCCAATGCTTTTAGGCTTTTTTATGAATGCGGCAATCGATCAGCAATGCGAATTGTATATTAAAGCCAATGAATTAGAAAAAGAAGTTGAGGCAAAAATCAACAAAATATATGCTGGAAAAGGTATTGAAAGACCAAAATACCAAGGCGATTTACCAGAAGGAAACAACGGTTTAGGATTAATGCTTTTGGGCGTTACCGGAGATCAGGTTTTACCTTTGGAAGTTTATAATGAAATAAAAGTCAAAACGTTATCACAAGTTCGTGGAACGGTTCAGGCCGATATTTTAAAAGAAGATCAAGCACAGAATACTTGTATTTTCTCAACCGAATTTGCTTTGCGATTAATGGGCGACGTTCAGGAATATTTTATTACTAAAAACGTTCGTAATTTCTATTCGGTTTCGATTTCAGGATATCATATTGCCGAGGCGGGCGCAAACCCAATTACGCAATTGGCTTTTACGCTTTCAAATGGTTTCACTTACGTGGAATATTATTTGAGCCGCGGAATGAACATCAACGATTTTGGACCAAATTTATCGTTCTTCTTCTCCAACGGAGTTGATCCTGAATATTCAGTAATTGGTCGTGTGGCGCGTAAAATTTGGGCGAAAGCCATGAAAAACAAATACGGAGCCAACGAAAGAGCACAAATGTTGAAATATCACATTCAAACTTCGGGACGTTCGTTACACGCACAGGAAATTGATTTTAATGATATTAGAACGACTTTACAGGCTTTATATGCTATTTATGATAACTGTAATTCATTGCATACCAATGCTTACGACGAAGCAATTACAACGCCTACAGAAGAATCTGTACGTCGTGCCATGGCGATTCAGTTGATTATTAATAAAGAATTAGGTTTAGCGAAAAACGAAAATCCAATTCAAGGTTCGTTCATCATAGAAGAATTAACCGATTTAGTAGAAGCAGCAGTTTTACAAGAATTCGACAGAATTACAGAACGCGGCGGAGTTCTTGGCGCAATGGAAACGATGTACCAAAGATCTAAAATTCAGGAAGAAAGTTTGTATTATGAAACTTTGAAACACAACGGAGATTTCCCAATTGTGGGTGTGAATACTTTCCTGAGTTCAAAAGGTTCTCCAACGGTAATTCCGGCTGAGGTTATTCGCGCAACCGAAGAAGAAAAACAATATCAAATTACGATGTTGGATAACCTGCATCAATTTCACGAAGCAAAAGTTAATGAGCATTTAAATAATTTACAGCAAGCGGCTATTAAAAACGAAAATTTATTCGATCATTTAATGGAAGCTACAAAGGTTTGTTCTTTAGGTCAGATTACTTCGGCATTGTTTGAAGTGGGCGGGCAGTATAGAAGGAATATGTAGATTTTTTTATTTTTTAATGATATGGAAAAACCTCTCAAGATTTTTGAGAGGTTTTTTTGTTTACTATAATTGGAAAATATTTAGCACTTTACGGGTTTCCTTAATTTTATAAGAAAATGTTTGTATATATTAGCTTAGGAAAAAATAAAAATACTATTATATGTTGGGTAATTTAATTAAATATTCAGATTTTTATACCGCACCAATTCCAGATAACCCAATTGAGCTTATAATAGATATTCCAAAAGAAGAACTTATCGCTACTATTGTTGCGATCAATACAAGGCTAAAACCTCTAGGAGTAAGTCATTTTGATGATTCAAGAGATACACAAATCAATTGTTTGAGAACAATTTTTCTAGACAATGAAAATCATATTGAGCAATCATTTTGCTTATCAATAATTAATAAATATATTATTACACCTTCTAATAATAACTTATTTTCTAGAGTAACTTGTTTGTATGCTTTACAAGAAATTTTGAATTTTAATGGTTTCGCGAAAGAAACGCCGGAATACAATTTTGATAACAGAGAAAGAATATTCAAATTCTTATTAATTGCTAATAATCAAATTTTAAAAGGAGATAGCAATTATAAAAAAGAAGGTTATGAACAACTTGGAAATGATTTTTTTGAGTTTTTTATGTTCCGAGAATTGCATCACAATCAATACAATGAATGTTCTAACTCGATTAATGTTTTCTATAAATCATGGTTTCTATTGCATAAAATTGAAAATCATCATATTTTTTCGAACCATTTTAAAAATTATCTAACCTGGTATTATAAAGTTGAAAACGCAGATGCATTTTTAAAGAATATTTTTTGGGCCTATATAAAAAGTTATGATGAGACTTTAAAATTAAGATATCTTAATGTTTTAAAAAGTGAACTGGACACAATTAAAGTACTTGATGCTTTTAGTGCTGATCGTGAATTTAAAGTTTTGGAAAAAGACAATTTAGAGGTTTTTGATTTCTCACGGATTAAAAAAAGCCCTTTATTTAAAGGAAGGATGAAAGACGAAAAAGATACTATTGGATATCTTATACTTGACGATGGATTTTTTTTAGAAAAGGCATATTCACTATTAATAAATGATTTTTGGTTTGATTATTTAAAGCCTAATGAGATTTGTACAAGGAAAGATTGGGGAAGTTTTATAGGCACAGATTTTTACGAACCTTTTTTATGCGAAATTTTTCTGGAGTCATTTTCAAATACTCCAGAATTTATTTTCAGATCTACCGATGAATTAAAATTTAAGATAGAGGGTAGACCAATTGAATATGCAGATTTTTATATTCGTGAAAAACAAAATGTTGCATTAATCGAAGCAAAAAGTTCATATCTAGCGATTATTAATGGATATAAAACGGTTTCCACAATTGATGATTTTAGAAAATTAAATTTAGAAGAATTTTATGATGATTATGGTTTAGTTCAACTTGTTTCCAAAACTATTAAAAAATTTCATTTGTATAAAAATCATATTGCAGATGATAAATTTAATTCAAATCGGAAAGTTCAGCTTTACCCAATATTAATTGTTAATGATCCCATATTTAGCTCATCTTTAGCTTCATTTGTTTTTAAAAGAAAATTTAATGAATTATTAGAAAAAGAGGGAATTAATAAAAAAGTAAAAGAACATAATATTAAAGATTTGTGTATAATGAATGTAAGTCATTTACAGGATATGGAACAAAGTTTAATAGATAAAAAAAACAATTTTTTCAAAATTCTAGATACATATCTTCTAATGTCTAATTATAATAATAAGGCTAATTTTAATCGATATAATTTCTTAAGAACTTTTGACCATGTTTTGCATGCTAAAATTAAAGAAGGATTAATTGCTAATAGAATAAAAGGTTTAAAATGGCTAGAGGAATAGGCTTTTACCTGTTGGCACAGCGTCCCGCTCGAGAACCCAAAGTTTATATAACAAAATTGAAATTCAGTAGATGTACACGAGCGGGAAGTTTATTTTGTATTTGAATGATTCGGCAAATCTGAATTATGGACTTGATTTAGTCCTAAACCCGTCGTAGTACCAGAATGTGTGTGATATTTTACCAACTATCACATATAAAATTTAACGTAAATAAAATAAAAAAAACAGAAAATGGAAACAAGACAAGTCGAAGTAAGAACAGCACATGCAAAAAATTACCTAATGAATAATGAGAATGTACAAGTTGAAGCTAAATGGGAAATAGGAACTTTTCATTGTTGGGAGCAAAATCGTGATGGCGAGTATAGTAAAGTTTACGCAATTGTTGAAATAGGAAATGGAACGGTTGGAAGATTTGATATTGAAGATATAAAATTTACAGGCAAACCAAATGGAGCAAATCTGTTTGAAGACGGTTTGGATATTGAAATCGAATAATTACCAAAAATACTTATGGAAAACTTATACTACAATGGCATACTTTCGTACCACTTTTCAATTGTCATAAAGTCTACTGACCATCAAATCTGTCTATCGATTTCGAAAAAAATAAAGGATTATTTATCAGCTTGGTCATTTAGCTGTAGTTTTTCGAAGGAAAGTAAATCCGCTCCTAAAGGTGATGTTTTAAATAGAGAAATTCAAGCTAGATTTGAAGATTATCCAGTAGATATTATCGCTTTTAGAGAAGGTTTACGATGTATATGTTTTCATTATGATTTATTTACAGAAAACACAACTGTCAAAATTGTTGACCACGGCACTTCTCCAAAAGATAGTCACTTGAATATACTAAAATGAGTAAAAAAAGTACCCCCCGCTAGCGCGAGCGTCCCGCTCGTGAACGCAAAGAAATGCACGAGCGAGACGCTCGCGCCAGCAGAAGATTAACATTGTCGAGCTTCTCGTGAAGATTTCTCCTCCGTCGAAATGACAATATTGCGGTTATTTTTAATAAAGTTCTATAAAAAGTTCCGAAGGAACGAAGCATATTGTAGAGATGGATTTTAATCCATCATGACAAAGAAATTCCGTAATTAATTCCATTTGCTCACACCAGCAAAACAATAAAATTCCATGAAGTTTGTCATTTCGACCGAAGGGAGAAATCGCACTAGAAGCTCGACAATACAAATCGCCAATCTTTGCAGAATTACTAGTGCGATTTCTCCTCCGTCGAAATGACAATATTGTGGTTAAAGAACTTCTATAAAAAGTTCCGAAGGAACGAAGCATATTGTAATGATGGATTTAATCCATCATGAAAAGAAATTGCGTAATCAAAATCTATTAGCTCGTGACAGCAAAGAGAAAGTTATACCAATAATTTTTTAGCTTCTTCTATATTAGGTTCTCTTGCTAATTTCAATACGCTTGCCATTACTTCTAACCAATGTCCTTCACTATGAGTGTCATGAAATGAAGCTCCGTAAAATGAAGCGGTTGATGGATACGAAACAATATTTTTCTCTTTTGCAATTTCTGAAAATATTATGGCTAATTTTTCTTTATTAATTATTGTTGTTTCAAACCTTTCAGGCAAAATGCTACAGGTACAAAATAATGTTAAGCATAGATTTGATAACTCTTTATAAGTTACATTATTTGATATAGATTGATTTAAATAATGAAAAAGTTCTTTGGTATTATAATCCATGAATTTTATATTTAATGCGCTTTTAAGTTTTACGAGGGACATTTATATCACCAAAAGCTTTTCAGCTTTAAAAGTAAAAAAATAAGATCATTCATCAACCATTTCCCCAACACAACTCAAAAACTCCATTTCACTCAAAGGAAACATCTGCAAAACAGTTTCTAAAATTAAACTCACATTAATAGCTTGATTTTTCTTTTCTGGAACATTATGCATATCGTGATCGAGTGCGAGAATGCATAATTTTAGCATATCGGTAATAACGCTGCCTAATTCGAGATAATTTAAAACTTCAATTTGAGCGATATAAGTTTTAGATTCGTCATTTGCGGGTTTTAGAGTTCGGAAATGCAGGGCAGTTAATCTTTTTAGGTTTTTTACAATTTCGATTTCATTTGTTTCCATAAGGCGTGTATTTAGTTGTGTTAGATAATTACTTTACAATTTGGCTTTTATAAATTTATTATAAGAAAAATTGTACTTTTGTTTGATTCGGCGAAGGAAGAAATACATTGTATTTTACCAAACCATTTCTGCTGGTATCGTACTGTACTAAATAAGTTAGTTACCCGTGGAAGTTTTCACACTTAATTATTATCTTTGAATTATGAGCACACTAACAAAACCAAATCATATAGGGCGAAAAATAAGCCGTATTCGTGAACTTCGTGATATGAAACAGGAAGCTTTGGCGCAGGCTTTGGGAATAAGTCAGCAAACAATTTCGGCTATTGAAAACAGCGAAACAATAGAAGAAGAAAGACTTATTGAAGTAGCAAAAGCTCTTGGTGTAACAGTTGAAGCCATTAAAAGTTTTTCAGAAGAAGGGATGATTAATTATTTCAATACTTTTACAGATACAAAAGATAGCCAAGTAAATTTCGGAAATAGTAATAATTGCACTTTCAATCCATTAGATAAATTAATGGAAACTGTAGAAGAAAATAAAAATCTTTACGAACGTTTGCTTCAGTCAGAAAAGAGAAAATCGAATATTTAGAGAAATTGCTAAAAGAGAAATAGTAATTGAATAGAAATAAAAGCATTCGCCACAGCGAATGCTTTTCTCATTTAAAGAAAAAACTATCTAATTGTTGAAAATAGTATTAGAAAATAAAGGAATAAAAACAGACACTTTTTATATACCGCCTTTTGTTTTATATGAAGGTGAAATGATTGTTTTGTATTTGTACAACGGGAAACATTTATATGATACCGAAGTATTTCTCAGGGATATTTTTTGTGGCAATAGAAAACATGAAAATGTTACTTTATATAGAAAAATGACCTTTGTTGATTATTTTAGAAGATCATATTTTAGGGATACTTTTTTTCCTTTAACGGTAAAACGGTATCTTAAAAAAAATGCAGATCTTAAGAGTCCGTTATCTAGAAAAATATTTGAATATAAAGGGAAATGGATAACACCTGAAACAAAATTAGAGATAATTCCAGGAACGCCTAAAAAGTTGTTAACCTTATATGCAGCTCTTTCAAAAACGAAAGATATAGTTTTTGATCTTGGAGCATTGGATGATGAAGGTTATGAGTACTCTTTTAAAAAGGTAGAAGAAATTGTAAAACAAGATGGAGGTTCAGCAATTTTGTTACATTGTTTTGATAATATGGGAGAATATGCATCTAAGATTATAACTTTAGAATGGAATGACGGTCATCCTCCGCCAGGGAATTAATTTCATTTCAATTTTTAAATAAAAAAAAGCAGCTCCATCTTATAGAGCTGCTTTCATTTTTTTTGTGGGGCAAAAAAAGTGGTTTAACGACGAAATCCTGGACTATGGTTCACAGATTCGTCTAACTTAACAGTTTTTGCCTTTTTTGCAACAACCTTAATTTCGTGTTTAGCAACTTTTTCGTTTGCTTTAACCTCTAACACATAAGTTCCGGCTGGTAAACCTTCTAAACTTATTGTTTTCGAAACTTCTAATTTGTTTGCTGCAGAATCTCCCGCATAAAGTAAATTGTGATTTTCGTCATAGATAGAAAAAGATGATTTTTCAAAGGTGTCTAAAGTAAAGCTAACTACTTTTCCGTTTCCAGTTTGAATGTTTAAAATGTAATCGCCTTTTCCATCAATGGCGTAAGAAAAAAGAGTTGCAAAAAAGAAGGCTGCAACAAGACCGGTTTTGGTAAATTTTGTCATGTTTTTTTAAAGTTTTATTACTAAATGTGGAACGTCCAAAACTACAAATACAAATTTAATTTTCCGCAAAAAAATCATGTTTTTTAATACTTAAAATGCTGAATTAAAACTATTTCTGTGTTTTGTCTACGCTATGTACGTAAATACGGGGCTTGAGGTTTTTAAAAAAATGAATTTTTTTAATGCTATAAAAACCAGATACATACAATTATTAAGAATAATTTTTCAAAAATTTTCAATTTTTTCAAAAACCGAAAAATTTAACATAAAAAAACAGCTCAATAACCACAAAGAGCTGTTTCTAAAACTTACGTTTTTTAACTTTTACTAACTATCTAACCTATTTTTTATACTTACAATAAGTATACCTTTTTTAGCGCACTGCTACGCGTGTATTTTTTTCTGAAACTGTTTTATAAACAGATGAAACTGCTTTTGCAGATAATACAGTTGTATCGTCTGTAATTGTAATTTCGTGTCTAACTTTTTTCACATTGTCTTCTGCTTCTAAAAAGTAAGTTCCCTCTGGAAATTCTTCTAAGCTAAAAGTTCTTAGTATTCCATCTTTACCTGAAGCAGTTTCAGAATAAATTAGATTTCCGTCTTTGTCATAAATTGCCAGGGTTGCTTTTTGCAATTTGTTGATCGCAAATGTGATCAGCTTTCCGTTAGCTTTTATTACATGAAGATTAAAGTCTTCATTTCCATCAATTGCATATGTACTTCCTGTAAAAAGTACTGCACATACTAAACTCAATTTTAAAATCTTTTTCATAACTGTTAGTTTTAAATTATTAGTTTAATTCTCTGATGTAAAAGTATTACAGAAATCCAGTTTTTTTAACAACTCTGTTTTCCAATTTCGATGCTGTATTCTCATTTACGAAACCGTTATAGGTTAAAGTTTGAATTATTTATATCGTTTTTGTTAATTCGGTTATTATTTTTCAACGTTTTTGTAAATATTTGATTTTACTTTTTTCTTACATTTTGATAATAAACGAAGTTGTAAAGAAGGGAATTGTAAAGTAGGTTTTACCAAAAAGTAAAGAGCAAAAAAAAACAGCTCAATAACCACAAAGAGCTGTTTTAAAACTTACGTTTTCTAACTTTACTAACTATCTAACCTCATTTTTATACTGTATGCGAGTATAAATTTTTAAGTGTATTTGGGGCAACACTATATTTTTTGCAGAAATCTGCTTAATTAATTGATTTTGTAGACAAAACTGTTTTTTCACTTGTAACTGTGATTTCGTGTCTTGCTTTTTTGAAGTTGTCTTCGATTTCTAAAAAGTAAGTTCCGGTTGGAAATTCTTCTAAACTAAAAGTTCTCAAGATTCCGTCTTTACCAGAAGCATTTTCAGAATAAATTAAATTATTGTTTTTGTCATATATACTAATACTTGCTTTTTGAGTTTGGTTTAAAGCAAAAGTGATTAGTTTTCCGTTAGCTCTTAATACGTGTAGATTAAAAGCGTTATTTCCGTCAATTGCATAAGTACTTAATCCTGATAAAAGTACAGCACATACTAAACTCAATTTTAAATTCTTTTTCATGGTATTTGTTTTTGATGTTATTATCTCTAATTCTCTGATGTAAAATTACTTTAGATATATATGTTTTATATCAACTCTATTTTCCAATTTCGATGCTGTATTCTCATTTACGAAACCGTTATAGGTTAAAATTTGAATTATTTTTATCGTTTTCGTTAATTCAGCTATTATTTTTCAAAGATTTTGGGAAAAGTTGCAGAGGTTCAAAGAGGCAAAGGTTTTTTTTAAAGATGCTGAGATTCTGAGATACTAAGGTTCTGAGTTTTTTTCAAAACTTGCGCAAAAAATCTAACTCTAAAATCTGCATTATGGATTTTGTGTTTCCGTGGTTGAAACCACGGGGAACGTAATGAAGCCACAATACAATATCAACTATATGTTCCCGTGG
>NZ_JBMDIY010000056.1:0-19267 GCF_057808895.1 Flavobacterium sp. FG68 | reverse complement strand
GCACGAATTTTCACGAATTAATTTTTGCCACAGATTATTAGGATTAAAAAGATTTTTCTAAACACTAATTTTTTATATCTCGTAGATTATATATCTGTAGAAAAAATGTGATAGGAATAAAAATGTCTCGTAGGGACTATATGTTTTAGATTGTTTGCCACAAATTGCACGATTTTTCACGAATTAATTTTTGCCACAGATTATTGGGATTAAAAAGATTTTCCGAAACACTAATCTTGTATATTTTGGAGAGATTATATATCGGTAGAAAAAATGTGATAGCAATAAAAAATGTCCCGTAGGGACTATATATTCTAAATTGTTTGCCACGAATTACACAAATTTCCACTAATTTTTTTTCGATCATACTGATTAAATTAATTCGTGAAAATTCGTGAAATTCGTGGCAAAACTTTATTTTCAACCGTAATGCGGTTCTGTAATTGGTTTTAATTTTGGATCTAATGTTTCGTCGTGCTGCGATAAATCAAGCCCGATATGTTCGTTTTCTTCAGAAACACGAAGCGGAATAATGAAATTGGTTACTTTAAATAAGAAATAAGCCCCAAAGAAAGTAAAGATTGAAACCAGAACCAATGCCATCATATGATGTGCAAATACATTCCAGCCGCCGTGTAATAAACTTGCATTTTCGCCATGCGCAAAAATAGCGGTTAGAATCATTCCCATAATTCCTCCAACGCCGTGACAGGCAAAAACATCAAGCGTATCATCAAATCTTTTTGATAAACGACAATTTACAACAGAGTTTGAAACCAAAGCCGTAATGAATCCGAAGAACATACTTTCTGGAACTGAAACAAATCCTGCGGCTGGCGTTATGGCAACTAAACCAACAACAGCTCCGATACAAGCTCCAAGAGCAGAAACTTTTCTACCGTTCATTCTATCGAAGAAAACCCAGGTTAACATGGCTGCCGCCGATGAAGTTGTAGTAGTTGCAAAAGCCATAGCAGCAGTTCCGTTGGCAGCAAGCGCAGAACCAGCGTTGAATCCGAACCAGCCAAACCATAACATTCCAGTTCCTAATAATACAAACGGAATATTGGTTGGAATATGCTGACTGTTTTTTCTTTTTCCTAAAACTAAAACGCCCGCCAAAGCTGCAAAACCAGAACTCATGTGAACTACGGTTCCTCCTGCGAAATCTTTTACGCCAAAATAACTTCCTAAAACTCCTGTTGGATACCAAACAGAATGGCACAAAGGCGCATAAATAAAAATGGTAAACAAACTGATGAATAATAAATACGATATAAAACGAACACGTTCTGCAAACGAACCTGTAATAATTGCCGGAGCGATAATAGCAAATTTCATTTGGAACAAGGCAAATAACATAAAAGGAATTGTACTTGCCAATTTTTTATGAGGCAGGATATTTACATAATCCATAAAGGCAAAAGTGGTTGGATTTCCGAAGAAACTATAAAAGTGATCTCCAGAACCAAAACCTACAGGTTCACCAAATGCAAGACTAAAAGCGACAACAACCCATAAAAGTGTTACCACACCCAGACAGATAAAACTTTGCAGCATTGTCGAAATCACATTTTTACGGCCTACCATTCCACCATAAAAGAAAGATAATCCCGGCGTCATGATTAAAACCAGACAACAAGAAGTTAACATCCAGGCAACATCCGCAGGGACGATGTGATCGGTTGTGCCAAATTCAGACAATACATAACTATTTTCAGTAACATTTGGCCAAAAAGCCCCAATAATACAAACGATGCTGATAATGATAAAGGAAATGATCCAGCGTTTCTCTATTTTCATTTTTTCAAATACTTTATTGAACCCTATTTTTTTTGGGGTCAAAGTTAAAAAAAATTAAATATTTAGATTTCAGGGGCTGTTAAAATAGTGGTTGTGTTTTGATTTTAGTTGATTTTGTAAAATACTGATCGCTTTTTTAATAGTTTTTCATTTTACTATTCCAAAACACACCCAATATTGTCAATTACATTATAATTAATTTGATACCAATGCTTATAAAGTCCTATAAAAGTTATGTTTATAAGAATAAAGCATAAAAATGTTTATTTTTTTTGAAGCTTCACAATCAATGCGTCTTCAATTGGTGCTTTTATTTTAGTTACGGCATCAACCTCATCATTCGGAATTGTCATCGACAATACATAATGCTGAATTTTCCATTCTTTGCCCACTTTTACCAAAACTCCAGAACCACGGCAGATTTTCATTTGCGTATCTAATAATTCATCAAACCAAGCTGTTTTTCCCGATTTGTCAAAAAAGATATGACGTTCAAGCGCTTTAAAATTCCAGGTTGTTCCTTTGTCGAAAAACGGTTTTGCCCAGATTGAGAATTCTTTTTTCGTCCAGTTTTCGGTTGCGTCAGTTCCTATGTAAATCGCATCATCTGCCAAAGCACTAAAATAAGCATCAAATTTTACCTCACCAGCAGCTTTATGCCACGCATCAAGAGTTTGATTGATTTTGTCTTTGTCGGTTTGAGCATTTGCAAAAGAAGCAACGAATAAAAGTAGTAGAATTGTTTTTTTCATGAGAGATTTTATTTGAGATTAAAGATAAGGAATTTTTGATGGCGCACGGATTTTACAGGTTTAACCAATTTTTCTCATTTTATGTCATTTCGACGAAGGAGAAATCTCCACGAGAAGCTCGACAAAGATTGGATTCTAGGGATGGAGTTACTTACGGAGATTTCTCCTTCGTCGAAATGACAAACAGTATCTTAATTAATTTACTTTAACAAAAACTCAGAGTTTTTGAGAGATTAAACGACAAAGCGACTTAAATTATCTTACATAACTTATATGGTTTAATCTCAAAAAGTGATTATATTTGAGTGCTTTAAAATATCCCAAATTATGAACCCGAAAATCTTTATAAGTTCACTCGCTATAACCTCATTACTTTTTGTTTCCTGCAAAAAGGAATTAGAACCACAAGAAAGTACTGCAACATCTGAATTGGTAAGACTTGGGCTTGCAAAAGACACAACAAAAACACCTTCAGTAGTACAGCAAACTCAGCCTTCGCCTTCAAACCCAAACACCGTTTTAAGCGATACAAAAGGATTAAATCCGGCTCACGGACAACCGGGACACCGTTGCGATATTGCTGTTGGAGCACCTTTAAATTCGGCACCAACACAACAAGTGCAGCAAGTACAACAAGTTCCAGCGCAAGCTGGACAAACGGTACAAGTAAATCCGAATCAAAAAAATGTGGTTACGACTACAGTAGCTGCGCCTGTAAAAGTTGGAAAAGGAATGAATCCGTCGCACGGGCAGCCGGGGCATAGATGTGATATTCCGGTTGGAGCGCCTTTAAATTCTCCAGTAGCGGCTAAAACTACTCCCGCAGCTTCGACACCACAAGGCGGAACAATGACACAAAATGTAACCGTTCCTGCAGGAAATCCAGTTCCGGCTCTATTAAGCACAGATGCAAATAAAACAGTTGCAGAAGGAATGAACCCGGCGCACGGTCAGCCAGGACATCGCTGCGACATCGCCGTAGGAGCACCTCTGCCAAAATCATAAAGAAAAGTTGCAAAGTGACAAAGTAACAAAGATGCAAAGTAAAACAAGCGCAAAGAAAACTTTGAACCTTTGTCACTTTGCATCTTTGTACCTTTTCAAAATACATAAAAAAAAGACGTTTCAATCTGAAACGTCTTTTTTTTATGTATTTTGAAATTTAGTGCGCTTTTAGTTTTTCGAAAGTTGTAGTAAGTGTTTTTTTAGCTTTGCTCAAAGCACCGTTAAAAGCTTTTTCAAGAGTTTCGGCATGTTCAGTTACAGTGATTGGCTGTAGTTTTGCTGTACGAACTTCAAGAACACATTTTTTATCATTTAGGCTGAATTTCTCTCCATTTTCATCTCCAAAATGTACTTCAATGCGTGTGATTTTATCTTCAAAACGCGCTAAACCTTTTTCTAATTCCTCAGAGAAATATTTTTCTAATCTTTGGTGTCCTTCGATGTTTTTGTCGGTATTGATTTGAATCTTCATAACGGTTTATATTTAATGTTTGTTTCTCAAAGCTATTTTTTTTGGACCGAAAAGCCAAGCGAGTTAATAAAACATTATGATATTTTTATTGTTAATTTTTTATTCTGAAGAAGGAAGAATCGCATTAGAAACGCCACAACAACGAGTAAACTAAATTGTAAGAAAACCACATAATCTGCTCAGTTTTTTTAATACATTTGCAGTCCTAAACATCGAGAATATGAACACAACAAAACTTTTTGCCCGTATGATACGCTGGCGGTATTGGAAACAACCACAACGCGTTCTCGAAGGCGTAGGACAGCTAACTCATACGGGTTTTATATTTCCTAAATTTCGAGATTATAAGTACAAACACCCTTTCCAAAGAAACCGAAATTCGTTTAGCAGATTTCTTCAACAAAACTGTTGATCCAGAAAGTCTTGCAAAAGCGATTCGTCAAATTAATTATTTAATTGCTTTAAGTATAATTCGGGATTGCGAAACTTTTCAAAACGAAAAAATAAATCTTGAAAAAGGTTATTATTGGCTGAATGAATTAGCCGAGATTTTGAATCCTTATTTTGAGGTTGAGTAATTTGAGGATTATGTAATAAAATTTACCCGTATGGTATGGTGGCAGTACTGGAAACAAATGCAACGCTCTTTTTGCAGCGTAGGACACCTATAATTATGCGGGTTTATTCTTTATTGAAAATTGTATCTAAATGATATTCTAAAAACTCTTTTCTTGGTAAATACTTTTGAGCTTTAAGTATTTCTTGATTCTCAATTGCAGCAAAATATTTGTGAAAGTATTCACTGTTCTTTTTATTTTTTAGAGAATCGGAAAATATTATTTTGTGGTCAGGATTTATTCCGATTAATCCTTTATCGAAAGCTTTGTCATAAAGTGCAGAGAAACAAATTCCATTTTCAGGATTTAAGCGAAACTCTTCATTTGTAGACCAAGGCATTATATGACTTGCAAATAATAATTCTGGGATATCAATACCTGTTATAGCACATTTATTATTGTAATTTGTGAGAACTATTTTTCTAAAGACGCATTGATTTATTCGAGTTTTTACTTCTCTAAGTTTAGTTTCTCCTTTTAAATCTTTTAAATTTTCTAAATCAATAAGAATGTCTTTATACTTATTTTCAATAGAGGTATTTTCTTTTTTTGCTAAGATACTTTCGCTTTGAAATATTAATTCTTCTTTGTCATCAAAGAATTCATTCCATATAGGTTCAACTTGTCTTCTCGCATTTCCCAAACCTTTAACACCTCTTTGTTGATGAAAAGGATCTACACTTGCAAAGTTAGAAAGTCTCATTGCTACTGCACTGGGAGTTCTGCCAAGAATTTCGGCTAATCTTTTTACATCAGGATTCTTAGAATGTATCTTTCCAAATTCAATTGTAAGATACAAGTTAAAGGCAACGATTAATTCTTCTCGTGTCCAAAGGTTTTTGGGTGGCATTTTTGGATAATTTGTTCTCCAGTAAATATAAATAATAAATATTTAATCTGGTTGTAATTTCGACGCAAGGAGAAATCGCACAAGTATTTCCGTGCAGAAATTCGCCAATCTTTATAGAATTTCTAGTGCGATTCCTCGTTCCTCGGAATGACAAAATTATGACGATAATTGTTGCTTATTTCTCCTTCTTTCCCCACTTAATCTTCATTTTCCCACCATCATCAACAGCAAGTAAGTGAAGTACAATACCACGTTCACGAACCGCATCACGTTCGGCTTTGCTGGCTAGTTTGGCGTCGTTTTTAGAATTTCTTAGTGGGATTGTCAGGGCGAGATTGGTACCTCGGCCGAAAGAATAAATTCCGTCAACATCGATATTTAGGACGCTTGAACTTATGGTTAAATTATTTACGTCGATTTGTTCTCCGCGCATGTTGAGGTTTCCGGATAAATCGCTGAAAGTTATATTCTTGACATCGCGAAACGGGAAAGCAAATTTGCCCACTTTTACAATTGGTTCAAAGTTGAGCAATGCACCTTGATTGACGGTGAAATTCAGTTTTCCATGCATCGAATTGGTGATTAATTCTCCGCGGCTGTTGATAAATCCGCTTACGTTTGCGGTGCTTGTTAATCTTCCTTTTATATTATTCGGATTAAAGGAGGTGATCCCGAAGTTGTTGAACGATTTCAAAAAACTAGCAATATCAACACGGTTTACCTGCGCGTTTGAACTGAAGGCATAATTTTTTCCGCTTGGTAATACTTCGCTGTTAAAAGTGATGCTTCCGCCAGAAGTTTGGAGCGAACCATTTTTTATGACCAATTTAGAATTCAACATTGAGATTGTTGCTCTGGTATTGGTTGCGGTTAGCTTGTTGTAATTGATTTTATCTGCTTTAATGTCAATTACCACAATGCAATTTTCAATTACGTTTCGCAAATGATTGGAAATCGTCGTTCTTTTATTGTATTTAAGTGCAGCTTTCTTTTTTTGTGAAGTTGCCAAAACGCCCAAAAATTGTTTAAGATCAATATTAGGACAATAAATGTTCCAGTTTACTACCATTTTTTCGGGAGCATCGTAATAGAGGTTTAGAAAATTATCGATTTTTCCGTCTATAAAAATGGTGTTCTTTTTGTGTTTGTAGGCAATTTGTTTAATGAATAAAGCTTTCTCGGTAAAATCAAGATGAATATTGGTTTTTACGGCCTGAATATTTTTCGGAATATAATGAAACGAAGCATCATCAACATCGACATTTCCTATAAATCTTGGCTTGGTAATGTACAAATCGACAATATCAAACTGAAATTTTAACTTGGCTTTGGCGTGGCCTTCTTCAAAATGAATCCACTTTTCGTTGCTTACCTGATTGAGTCTTTCGATATCAAAATCAGAACTTACGTTTCCGGTTGCAATTGGTTTTTCGAGATTGCTAATTACAACTTGCGGAATTGTAAGCGGAATATTTTCATATTCTCCCGAAAAATGGGTTAGAATTACGGCAGAATTTGGATCGTTAAACCCGTCTTTTGGTTTGAAATTATTGGTAAAAATTCCTCTGAAACTGCATTTGTCAATTCGTCCGTCGGGAATTGTGAGTTCGTTGTTTTTGGCTACAGCCTGAACCACAATTTTAGGATCGTCGTGAACATTCAAATCCCCTTTTAGATCGCAGTTTACGTCGATTGGTTTTTTCAAATCAAATCTATCCAGTTTTGAGCTGATATTTCCTGACAATAAATTAGAAGCGTTGCTCCATAAAATACGAGTATTGATATTGATTCCGAAAAGAGAATTGGTTTTGCCAATATTGAAATAAGCCACAATATCAAATGAATCAGAACCAATTTTTAAGTTTTTGGTCGAAACATCAATTTTTTGTTTTTCAGCTTGATAAGAAACGGCCAGCGTTCCTTTAAGTTCTTTTTGTTTGGCAAAACTTCCGTGAATGGTATTAAAAGCTAAACTGTTTATTTGAGTATCGATAAACAAATCGGTATTCCAGTTGTCTCCGTCATAATCAACTTTTGATTTTAAACTGTGAACATCAAAATCAAACAATTTATTTCCCAGTTGATTATCTATAATAATATGAACATCGCTGAGGTCGATTTCGTCAATCGTGGTTTCGGGTTTTGATTTGTTTTCGGGAGATTTTTTCTTTTTCGGTTTAAAAATATCAGAGTTTGTATAACCGTCTTTAGTTTTGTAAATATAAATATCGGCGTCGTTAATCAAGATTTTATGAATGTTGACTTCATTTTGCAGCAAACTCCAAACGTTTAAACGTGCTTCGATTTCCTGTGCTTTCAGTAAAGTATGATGGTGCGTATTCCATTTATTGTCCTTGAGTTCGACATGTTTTAAGGCCAAAGTAAAATTAGGGAAACCGGTTAAAAACTTATATTGAAAATCGCCAATATGAAACTTTCCGTTTATATTCTCATTAATCTTGGTATTGATCTTAGCAATAATCTCGGTTTTATTCTGATTGAAGTAAATCGATAATCCTCCACAAGTCAATAAAAGCAATCCAATTAGTATCAAAATAAAAATACCAAAACGTTTGGCGTATTTTTTAAAATGAACCGACTGGAAAAATGTTTTTATTTTGTGTAAAGTTTCCTTCATTTTGTGTGGATTTTACGGACTAATAAAGATAAGTATAAAAAACGACTTTCTTTACGATAGTTAGAGCTTGTAAATAAAGAACATGTGAATGTTATAATAATTGACGATACATTTATAATCAAAACTAATTTGGGAATGGTGTATGATTTGTTTTTAATTTTTAACTTTGTACCTCAGTTTTGAAAGTATTTAAAAAGTCTCCCGAGACAAAAGCTGAGAATAACTTTAAAGAAAAATAATTATGGCATTAGCAATAACAGATGCTACTTTTGACGAAGTAGTTTTAAAATCAGATAAACCAGTAATGGTAGATTTTTGGGCAGCATGGTGCGGTCCTTGTAGAATGGTTGGTCCAATCATTGACCAATTAAGCGAAGAATATGCAGGTAAAGTTGTGGTTGGTAAAGTAGATGTAGATGCTAACCAGGAATTTGCTGCTAAATATGGTGTGCGTAACATACCAACCGTTTTGGTGTTTCAAAATGGTGAAGTAGTAGGAAAACAAGTAGGAGTTGCTCCGAAACAAGCCTACGCTGACAGCTTAGACGCTTTGTTGTAATCGTAAGATTATGATTTATATAAAAAAGGCCTGATTTTTTCAGGCCTTTTTTATTGTTTAAATATTTGACAAGTTTTTTTGCCACGAATTTCCCGAATTTCCACGAATTAGGATTTAAAAAGCAAAATTTCCACGGTAGTTTTGAACATAAAACAAGAAAAAAATTCGTGAAAATTCGTGTAATTCGTGGCAAACTTTTTAAAATATAATCGTAAAAGTTGTTCCGAAATCTGGTTTTGAAGAGACTTCGATTTTGCAATTGATTGCCGTTGCGAGATCCCGAATTAAATGCAATCCTAAACCGGATTTGATCCCTATAACTTCTGAATCGTCATAAAGGGCTTTGAATTTTTCCTGATTTCCGCCTGCGCCGTTATCGGTTATAGAGAGAAAAATTTGATTGTTTTCCTGCCAGGCTTTCCATATTATTTTTGGGTTTTCTCTTTTATCAAGCGCTTTTATGGCGTTTCCGGTTAAGTTTCTTATAATGGTTTTCAGGTAATTTTCATCTGTAGTAAGAATAATGTTTTCAGGATTTTCAAAAGACATTGAAATATTATCATTGCTCGAAAAATGCTTTTGTATTTCATCAAAAATAACATCAACGGGAATTTCTTTAAAATGAGGTTTGAAGTTTTCCATCTGACCTTTACTCCAAAGTAAAATATCTTCCATTGAGGTTAATAAATTTTCAGCTCCCGAAATTACTTTGGTCTGCATTCTCGCAGCCGTTTCTTCATCAATCAATTCCGGATTTTCTTTTTGAAGATGTAAAAAATGGATCAAATTAGAAACCGGACTTCTTAAATCATGATTTAAAATGCTAAAGAATCTCGCTTTAATTTTATTGGCTTCGTCTAATTCCTGATTTAAAACCTGTAATTTCTGATTGGTTTTTTTTCTGTTTTGATTTTGGTTGAATAATAACAATCCGATAATTGCAACCAATGCTAATCCCGAAATTAAATAAATGCGCTGTTTTTTAGCTTCATCAATCTGGATGTTTTTAATTGTGTTTTCAGTGGAAAGATTGTTGATTTTTTGCTGTTTGGTTTTATTTTGATAACGGGCTTCGGCATTTGCAATACTTTGTTTCGCCGATTCGTGCATCATTTCGTCGTTGTATTTGCTATAGATTTCGTTATAATGAAACGCTTCTTCCCAAAGTCCCAGCGCAGCATAACTTTGAGAGAGTTTTTTATTTATAGTAACGAAGAATTCTTTGTCATAATTTAAAGCATTTACCGATGCTTTTTTCAAGGTTTCAATCGCACTTTTATAATCTTTTTTTTCATATAAAACTCTTCCCATTATTGTATTGGCTTCCATCAGAATTTCTTCATCTGTTGATTTCTGCCCAAATAGAACAGCTTTTTTAGCATAATTATACGCTGTATTGATCTGGCCTTTATCTGCATAAAATTTAGACATGCTTTGGTTCGCAAAACTCAAATTAAGAAACAGAGAATCTTTTACAGTTGGATACGTATAAATTAACTTGTAATACTTCAAAACGCTGTCTGATTTTTTCTGGGCGGCAAAACACTGCATATAATAATTGCACGAAAATGCGCTTACATATGGAGATGTTTTTATATAAGGTTTTGCTTCGTTTAAATATTCAATTGCTTTATCAAATTGTTTCATTTTGATATACGCACTCGCAATCTGGCTGTACGAAACACCAATATTTTCAATATTTGGAGTGCTTTTTTTAAGCAGTTTTTTATACGTTATCGCTTTTAGCTGATATTTAATAAAGTTTTCATATTGAGCATAATCTAGATAATATTCGCCTAAACTTCCATTAAGTACAGCTTGTGTATAAGTGTTTTTTGTAGTGTCGAGAACTTGTTTGATATAAACAATTAAGTTTTTCCTTTTTAAAGTATCATTCAGCGAATAATAAATATAATTGAGCCGCATTAAGGCCGAAGTTTTATTTTTTAGATGATTTCCTATTTGGGCATATTTCAAAGATTGCTCATAATTAACCAAAGCCTTTTGATATTGGTTATTGCTAAATTCATAAGCAGTTCCAATATAAAGATAAAACCGGCTTGTGTAGGCAGGATGATTTTTAGAAAGCTCAATTCCTTTTTGTCCAGCAATTATTACTTTCGAATAATCTTCTTTGTCTAAAAGTTCTGTGGAATATTTCAGCCAGATTTTTAATTTTTCGTTTGTAGTTTTATATCGGGACAAATTCGGTTCCTGTTGTGCAAAAACAGAAATATTGATAAAGAACAAAAACAAAAACCCGGCTTTTTTCATCTAAATCAGGTTTAAGTTTTCTTTGTAACTTCTCCCAACCGGAATCGTGACATTATTGTTTAAAATGATTTCCGTAGAATTCATCTTCTGAATAAACTGCTTTTGAACGGCATAACTTCTGTGAATTCTTATAAACGATTGAAAATGATCTTCTTTTAAAAGATTTCCAATACTCGATAAAACGCAATGCCTTTTTTTATCGGTAATAATCAAAGTATAATCTTTTAAAGCTTCGAGATATAAAATTTCGTGAAGTTTCACTTTAGTCTGATCGTGGCCTTCTTTTATATAAATAGTATCACCGCCAATGCTGGCTTCAAAAAGGGAAGCTTTTAGTTTGATTTCCATAAACTCTTCAATTCGGCTTACGGTTTGCGTAAAGCGATCCAGTTTTAAAGGTTTTACGATAAAGTCCAGCGTTTCTATTTGAAAACTTTCAACCGCATGTTCAGGATGTGCAGTAATAAAAACACAAACCGGAATTTCCAGAGCTTGTTTCCTGAATTCAATACCGTTTAAATCCGGCATATCAATATCCAGAAATAAAATATCAACTTTTTTTTCTTCAATAAACGGAAGCGCATCTTCAGCAGAATCAAAAACACCTAAAATATCCAGAATCGGGAATTTTTTAGCAAAAGACAATACAGTAAGTCTGTCAATTTCGTCGTCATCAACAATAATACAAGAGTATTTTTTCATCATTCAAACTATGTTTTATGTCGTCTGTCTATTTAAAATGTTGTTTGTCTATTCGCTGTTTTTGCCCATGTTTTATTGGCGCACATTTGCCTTGTAATTAATTCAGGAGCTCAAAATAACTATCCCTGACAGCTTTAGGATTTCTACAAAAATAATGTTATTGAATTAAATAAGAACGATTTGACCAATTTAAAACTAAAATTATTATGAAATTTTCTAAAACCCTTTTATCAATTTTTTTACTAGCAATTTTTACAATTTCATGCAGCAGCGATGACGGAACAGACGGAGTAGACGGAACTAACGGAGTTGATGGCGCTGTTGGTGCAACAGGACCGGCCGGAACAGCAAATGTTATTTACAGCGCATGGCTTACAGCGCCTACAGCAGTCGCAGAAACAATAGATGGAACCTCTGGATTGTCAACTAGTATTGCTGCACCACAATTATCATCAGATATTCTTTCAAAAGGAACCATATTGGTTTATGTGTCTTTTGGAACGGGTACTTACACAGTGCCATATACATCTACAGCAGGCGGATTTGTTAATACAATTACGGCTATTTCTACTGTGCAAAAAATCAAATTATTCAGATTTAGACATGATCAAGGAGGAACGGTAGGTTTGCCAACAAGTCTTAACTGGAGATATATTTTAATTCCCGGAGGAGTTGCGGCAACAGCAAAAACTGCAAAACTAGATTATTCTAAAATGAGCTACGAAGAAGTTTGTGCACGTTTAAATATTCAGCCGTAAGCTTAATAAATCAAATAAGAACTAATAAATAAAGATATTATGAAAACTTTAAAAACACTTTTTACCATTTTATTCGTTGCAATTTCTATTACTTCGTGCAGCAGTGATGACGATAAAGATAATACGCCGACTTTTGAAACAGAAAACCCGCTTGCAGTTTATTATACTCAAACCGGATTTAATACAGTTACTAATTTTGTAAACGCTGGAGATTACGAATTTGGATTGGTTTTTACACCAACTGTAAAAGGAAATATTAAAGCCATTACGTTAAAACTGCCTGCTGCAAATTCTGCAGTGCGTGTAACGATTTGGGACTATGCAGGAAAAGCAGTATTGCGTTCAGAAACTGTAAATGTTGCCACAGCAGATGTTCAGGTTACTAAAGAAATCAGTGTTTTTGCTCTTGAAAAAGATAAAAAATACATGATTACAATGAATTCTAATGATTGGTATAAAAAGGCCAAAGCAGATCTAACCAATACTGTTTATCCTATTACTGCCGGACATATCATATTTAATGAATATAGATGGATCAGCGGAACATCACAAACTTTCCCAACCAATGTTTCTGCAAATTATAATGCAGGAGATTTAAGTTTTGATTTTCAACAAACTGAATAATTTTATTTTTGGATAGTTTAATTAGTGAGTTTGTAAAAAGGTTTGACAATCGTCAAACCTTTTTTTGTTTTTGCCATGAATTAAGCCAATTTCAATGAGTTTTTATTTTGCATACCTTACGATCTTTTCCTGTAAAATATTTAAAAATTGATTTCTTTAGTTTCAAACAGATAATATAATTCGTAAAAATTAGTCCCATTCGCGGCTGGCTTTTTTAAATGTTTGTTTTTTCCTATTTTTAACGAATCTTATATATCTTTAAAAATGAAAATCTTCTATAGCTTTCTTTGTTTTATTGTGTTAATTACAAATGGTTTTTCTCAATCAAAAGAAAAAGAAAGTGCGTTTTTAGAAAATGGAGTTTCAGAACAATTGGCTCAATTTCGTAAAAACCAAATTTCAGATATTCAATACGAATTGTCTTTTGAAATCCCAATACAGAAAGAAGAGAATATTAATTCTCATTTGAATATAAATTTGAATTTATCTGGTTTAAGCCAGCCTTTACTTTTAGATTTTAAAGAGAAAACTTCAAACATAAAAACAATTGAAGTAAACGGAAAAAATACTGCAATTGTTCACGAAAACGGACATATTGTAATTTCTCCTTCGGCTTTAGTTTTAGGAAAAAATACAGTTGTTGTTTCCTTCATCGCAGGCAATTTATCTTTAAACCGAAACGACGATTTTCTTTATACACTTTTAGTTCCCGATCGCGCAAGTACATTATTCCCATGTTTTGATCAGCCAGATATAAAAGCCACTTATAAACTGAGTCTTTCCGTTCCAAAAGACTGGTTGGTTTTGGCTGGAGCCGATGTAAAAGAGAAAGTCGAAAAAGGCGATTTCATAACATACAATTTTGGAGAATCAGATAAAATGAGTACGTATTTATTTTCTTTCGCTGCCGGAAAATTCAAAAGCGTTACACAAAAACCGGGTTTAGAAATGACAATGCTGTATCGCGAAAATAACGCAGAAAAGATAAAATCCAGTACCGATACGATTTTTAATCTCCATCAGCAATCTTTAGATTTTCTGGAAAAATATACCAATTATAAATTTCCGTTTCAAAAATTGGATTTCGCTGCAATTCCAGTTTTTCAATATGGCGGAATGGAACATGTTGGTGCCATTCAATATAGAGAATCGACTTTGTTTCTGGACAACAGTGCAACCGACAGCGAGAAATTAAACCGCGCAAAACTTATCGCACACGAAACATCGCATATGTGGTTTGGCGATTTAGTAACGATGAAATGGTTTGACGATGTTTGGATGAAAGAAGTTTTTGCCAATTTTATGGCAGATAAAATCATGAATCCAATTTTTCCGAAAGTCAATCATAATCTTCAGTTTTTTACAGCGCATTATGGTAACGCTTTCGCGGAAGACCGATCTTTAGGCACACATCCGATAAAACAGCATTTAGCAAATTTAAAAGATGCCGGATCGCTTTACGGAGCCATTATTTACAATAAAGCCCCAATTATGATGCGTCAGTTAGAAGCTTCGATGGGCGCAGCGGCTTTTCAAAAAGGAATCGAAAAATACATTAAAAAATATGCTAATAATAACGCCGACTGGAATAATCTCGTAGAAATTCTGGATGCAGAAACACCGCTCGATATGAAAAAATGGAGCGAAGTCTGGGTTAATAAATCCGGAAGGGCCATTTTTACAGATAAAATAGAATACGATTCTAAAGGTCAAATTAAAAAGTTTGAAATTCAGCAAAACGCCGAAGATAAATCGAATAATATCTGGTCTCAGGTTTTTCAAATTGGTTTAGTTTATGATGATAATGTGAAAGTTCTAAACGCTGCTATTAAAGACAAAAACATTGTTTTAAAAGAAGTTGCAGGACTTGAAAAACCAAACATAATTATTTACAATTATAATGGTTTTGGATACGGCGTTTTTCCGCTTGACGGCAATAATTTAGATTATATTTCTACTTTAAAAGATGAGGTTGCAAGAGCTTCGGCTTACAGCAATCTTTATGAAAATATGCTAATTGGGAATATTTCTCCAGATGAAGCTTTTAATTGTTTTTTTAAAGGAATTCAATTTGAAGAAAATGAATTGGTTTTGCGAATTGTATCCAATAATCTGAATACGATTTATTGGAGATTTTTAACCCAAAAAGAGCAAGAAAGAGTTCAGACTTTATTGAGCTATACATTATATTCACGTTTACAGACCAATTCATCTGCCAATGTAAAAAAGACTTTATTTGGTTTGTTTAGTTCAGTTGCGTATTCCTCTTCGGCGAAAGCCAAATTATATCAAGTTTGGAATAAAGAAATCTTAATTCCGGGTTTAAAATTAAACGAAGACGATTTTACGAATATGGCAATGAATCTGGCAATTTTCAAACATGAAAAAGCAGATGAAATTTTAGAAAAAACCAGAACAACGATCTCAAATCCTGATAAACAAAAACGATTTAAATTCCTGCTTCCGTCATTATCAAAAGATGAATCAGTTCGAAATACTTTTATGGAATCTTTAAAAGAGGAAAAAAACCGAGAAAAAGAAGCTTGGGTTGAAATTGGTTTGAGTAATATTCATCATCCGCTTCGTCAGGAAAGTGCACAAAAATATATTAGATTTTCATTAGATTTGGTTGATGAAATCCAACGTACGGGAGATATTTTCTTTCCCAAAGACTGGCTTGAAGATACCGTTGGGAAATATTCGTCTAAATTTGCTTTTGATGAAGTACAGCGATTCTTAAAAGAAAACCCTAATTTTAGTCCGATTCTGAAAAGGAAATTATTTCAGGCCACAGATTTGCTTTACAAAGCACAAAATATTAAAAAAGAAACCGAATGAAAATCGAATCGGAAATAGAGAAAGTTTCAAGTTTTCAGCATCTCGAAATGCTGGCAAATCAGGTTGTAGAAGGTTTTATATCCGGAATGCATAAAAGTCCGTTTCATGGATTTTCGGCCGAATTTGCAGAGCACAAAGTCTATAACGCAGGCGAAAGCACCAAACATATTGATTGGAAATTATTTGCCAAAACCGACCGTTTGTATACGAAACGTTTTGAGGAAGAAACCAATTTACGCTGTCATCTTATTGTCGATAATTCGTCGTCAATGCATTATCCCGAACTAAAATCGAATCAGCCATTTTATGAAAAAAAGATTGGTTTTGCGGTTTTGGCTTCGGCAGTTTTAATGAATATTTTAAAGAAACAGCGCGATGCCGTTGGTTTAAGCGTTTTCTCCGATAAATACGAATATTACGCTCCAGAAAAAGGAAGCGATCGTCACCACAGAATGCTTTTGAATAAACTGGAAGATTTATTGGTTCAGCCAAAAGTCAAAAAAACGACCGATACAATCACATATCTGCATCAAATTGCAGAGAAGATGCATCGTCGTTCGATGATTATTTTGTTTACCGATATGTTTCAGGCCGAAGATGACGAAAAGCTTTTTAACGCTTTACAGCATTTAAAGCACAACAAACATAAAGTAGTTTTGTTTCATGTAGTTGATAATGAGACCGAATTGAAATTTGATTTTGACAACGCACCAAGAAAATTTATCGACTTAGAATCGGGAGAAGAAGTTTCAATTTTTGCCGATAATGTTAAAGTTGAATATGAAAAAAGGGTAGAAGCTTACTTTAAAAACCTGGCTTTAACCTGCGCAAAGAACCAAATTAAGTACGTTCCGGTAAATGTGGGCGACAATTTTGAAAAAATATTGACTACATATTTAGTTGAAAAACAAAACTTTGGCTAAGAATTTGAAAATTTATTTCATTTTTTTTGTCAAAACACTTGCAGAAATGAAATTCTGTACTATCTTTGCAACCGCAATAACGCAGAGGTTTGGTAGTTCAGTTGGTTAGAATACATGCCTGTCACGCATGGGGTCGCGGGTTCGAGTCCCGTCCAGACCGCAATATTGGGAGAAGCCTTTCTTAACAGAAAGGCTTTTTTGCCCAAATACGGTATCTAAGATTAGTTGTGTTGTTTTGCTACGACTTTGTAACTCGTAGCTGGTTTAGTAGTTAGACCAATGAAAAGCTTTCCACTTTTGTGGATGGCTTTTTTGATTTAAGACATATCGAGTTTAACCGCAAAGAGCGCCAAGATTTACACAAAGGTCGCAAAGCTTTAATTAAGCTTTGCGACCTTTGCGCTTTTATACTCATTGCATTTTAAATATAGCCCGTGGTTTCAACCACGGGAAACGGGATTGTGGTCATAATTGTGTCCTCGTGGTTGAAACCACGGGCTATGTTTAAATAGGATAAATATTTTTATTTGACAGAAAACTATCGAGATTTCGGTTAAAAAGAAAGAAAGTTCTTGTTTTTTGGTTTAGTTCTGGAATTTTAAAATATTGGAATTTAACCAATTAAAAATTTCTCAATTTTTATTCCTAAAAACCCTTGCAGAATCCAACTTCTGTTGTATTTTTGCACTCACAATAAAGCAGTGGGTTTGGTAGTTCAGTTGGTTAGAATACATGCCTGTCACGCATGGGGTCGCGGGTTCGAGTCCCGTCCAGACCGCAATATTGGAAGAAGCCTTTCTTAACGGAAAGGCTTTTTTGTTTTTAGATGCTTCTTAAAATTAACAAAAAAAGATAGTTAAGTTTTAGAATTTACATTTTATTATTTTTTAAATAAATTATCTGTTCAGTTTTAGCGAAGTTCTTTTTACTTCTTTTGCTATTTTTAACCAAGATTGTATTCCCTAATCCGTTACCTTGGAATTTTACAAAGATCAATTTTTAGTAGATACGCATAACTGCCCGATCTTTTTCTTCAATTGACCATTGAACCTGCCAAGCTCTACCGTCTATTTGATCAAGCATAATAAAATTATATATATTAGTTGTTGGATAAAGAAAAAATCTACCATTTTTCTCTTCTTCTTTATTTACTAGAGATATGTCCGATAATGTAGTTTCAAACCTTTTTTCGTTTTCTGTATTCCATTGTACTTGTTGCATCTGTCCGCTTCTTGTATTCAATTTTATAAATGTATACATATTTCTTGTCGCGAAAAGTCTATATACAACATCACTGTCTGTTGAAATGTTTTGAATAGGAGCTTGTGATGTACTTTGCGCAAACGAAATCGTTGCAAATAATACAAAAATCAATGTGATTAATCTTGTTTTCATAGTGATTATATCGTTAGGTTCTTGAATTACTGACGGGTCGTTATATGCTGACCGCTAACTAAGTGCTAATATACAAGCAATTTAAGCTGTTTTTTTATAGTATAAAGCTATAATTTGTTATTACCATAAAATAATTGCTTAAAAACATATAATCTTTGGTTGTTTAGTTGTTTTATAACAAGTAAAAGAATAAATTAGTTCGGGGCTTGTATAAGCTATCTTTACTTGCAATAGTTATCATTCACTCTTGTCATTTCATTGTTGGTTTACTTATATTCGCTTATACCTTCTTGTAGTAGGTTAGTTGATTTATTCTAATAAATATTACTCTTATTATACTAAACTGTCTATTTTTCGTTGCAATGCTTGATATAGTTCATTTTTATAATCGATCTTTTTATCTAAGAACATTTCGTAATTTTTAAAAAAAGCTTTGGTTTTTGTACTTCTGTTTGTAGAGGTATTTGTAAGGTCAAATTTTTCTAATTCTTTGAGAAAACCATTTTTCCATATTTTTTGGAAGTTTAAATATTTTTCAGAATTTCTCTTGCCTAGTTTAGTATAATCGATAATTTTTTCATCAGAAATTAAATCTATAAATTGGATAGTCTGAAAGCGATTTATCAATTCTAGATTTATTTCTTCCCAATTAATAATTATGTTGTTAAGAGTTTTTGCTTTTGTTTTATAAAAATCCATTCCAGAAACCTTTTTTATGACTATTTCGAAACGGAAAAACAAAAACTTTTTATGGACATTCATTTTTAAAGGATTGGTCCGAAATTGTTTATCATATTTATTCATTTCTAAATACTTTTCATAAATCTTATATTTATAATTACTGTCCTTACCTTCTTTTGTCTTTTTTCCTTTAAAGTATATTGTGGTTTCGTCAACTTCTCTTTTGAAACTACGGTATTTTGCAAAACAATTAATTACTTCTTTAAAATCAGATTTCAATAAGAGTGTGACACCGCTTTCTAGTTGAGTTACTCGAGCATTCTGGATGTGCTAACTTAGCATGGAGTTCTAGTTAAGAACTAAATCTTAACTTTAG
>NZ_JBMDIY010000055.1:0-21732 GCF_057808895.1 Flavobacterium sp. FG68 | reverse complement strand
CGTTGCGCAAGACGCACTGCTGTGCGTCTCTACGATATACGTTGTGTTGATTTTTATTTTTTTACAATTAATAATCAACAATCAACAATTCAAAACCGTTGTTGGTCGAAATTCTGCATTGCGAAATTTCAATTTATAGTACATTTATGTTTACAGATTATTTTAAGTAAATCAGCAATGAAAAATATCTTTCTTTCCATATGTTTTTTTGGTTTAATTTCCAGCGGTTTAAGTCAGGAATTGGCAAATGCTCCAAAACCTTTTGGGCCGCTTCCTACGCAAAAACAAATTGACTGGCAGGAAATGGAATTTTATGCTTTTGTGCATTTTTCATTAAATACTTTTACCAATAAAGAATGGGGGTATGGCGATGAATCTCCTGAATTATTTAATCCAACAAATCTTGATGTTCGTCAGTGGGCGCGCATTGTGAAAGCAGCTGGAATGAAAGGAATTATTTTGGTTGCGAAACATCACGATGGATTCTGTTTATGGCCTTCAGCATATACGGAACGTTCTGTGAAAAATTCTCCGTGGAAAAACGGAAAAGGTGATTTGGTTAAAGAATTGGCCGCAGCCTGTAAAGAATACAATTTAAAATTAGGATTATATCTTTCGCCTTGGGACAGAAATCGCGCAGATTATGGCAAACCAGAATATGTAACGTATTTCAGAAATCAGCTGAAAGAATTATTGACCAATTACGGCGATGTTTTTGAAATGTGGTTTGACGGTGCAAACGGCGGAGACGGTTATTATGGCGGAGCCAATGAAACACGAAAAATCAATACGCTTGAATATTACAATTGGGATGAAACCTATAAATTAATTTACAAAACAGCGCCTAAAACTTTGGTTTGGGGAGTTGGTCCTTCTGAAGCGCGATGGATTGGAAATGAAGATGGACGTGCCGGAAAAACAAACTGGTCGCTTTTACGTCAGAAAGATGAATTGGCTGGAAAAGTGCATTATACCGAATTTATGTCGGGACATGAAGATGGAGAAAAATGGGTTCCGGGTGAAGCCGATGTTTCAATAAGACCGGGATGGTTTTATCATTCGGTTGAAGATGATAAAGTGCGTCCGCTGGATGAAATGGTTGACATTTATTATGAATCGGTTGGACGAAATGCGACTTTATTATTAAATCTTCCGGTTGATAAAAGAGGTTTGGTTCACGAAAATGATGAAGCGAGATTAAAAGAATTGGTTGCAACCATAAAAGCTGATTTTAAAACCGAATTATTATCCAAAACAAAAATTACTGCTGATAATGTTAGAGGAAATAGTTTAGAATTTTCTGCAAAAAATGTTTCTGACGAAAATAAAAATACCTACTGGGCAACAGACGATAATGTAAAAACAGCTTCGATAACTTTTGAGTTTGAAAAACCAACAGACATAAACCGAGTTTTGCTTCAGGAATATATTGCGCTTGGACAACGTGTAAAAGCTTTTAATGTTGAAGCAAAAGTTGATGGAAACTGGAAAACCGTTGCAAACGAAACGACAATTGGTTACAAACGAATTTTAAGAATCGACAGAGTTAAAGCATCGGCATTAAGAATCAATATTACGGATTCAAAAGCAAATATTGTTATTTCAAACATTCAGGCTTACAACGCGCCAACTTTTGTGCGTATGCCGGAAATTCAGCGTGATAAAAATGGCGATGTAACGATAAAATCGGAAGATGGAAATCCAGTTTATTATTCGCTTGACGGAAAAAATCCAACGAAAAAAAGTGCTTTATATAAAGGAGTATTTCGGGTTAATAAAGCGGTTACTATAAAAGCCGTTGCTATTGATGCTGCAGAAAATATAAGCAGTGCTGTAAAAACGGCAAAATATGGTGCATCAAAAGAAAACTGGAAAATAGTTTCGGCTTCAAGCGGAGATTTAAAATCAGTTGACCGAATTATTGACGGAAATCCAAATACAGATTGGAGTTTTGGTAATGATCAAAATAAACTTCCGCAGGAAATAACTATTGATATGGGAAGCCTTTTAAACATAAACGGTTTTACTTATGTACCGCAGCAGGTGGGAAATAATCTTAATTTAATTTCTAATTACGAGTTTTACACAAGTACCGATAATGTAAACTGGACATTGCAGTCTGAAGGTGAATTTTCGAATATTAAACACAATCCAATTGAGCAGGTTAAGACTTTCAAAAAAGCTAAAGCCAGATATATTCGTTTTGTTGCCAAGTCAGCGGTAGGGAAGGGTTCAACAGTTTCTATTGCAGAATTAAATATTATTGAAACATTATAATGGTCTTTAAATTGTAATCTTTTTGCTTAAAGTTTCCAATTTTGTCCTATAGCGAAGGTAACAGGTTATTAGTCGAATTTTTGATTATTTACATTATGTAATATTTAATTTTATACTAAATAATTACAACAACAGGCAAATGATTAAAGAAAGTATAAATTTCAAAGAGGCTGGAAAGTTCGAAGAAACGCGTTTTGAAAAGATACACAATGTAATTTTCGATTCGTCTAAAGAAGCTTCGATTTTAGTTGCTCAGGAAATCGCCAATATAATTCAAAGAAAAGAAGAGTTAAACGAACCTTGTGTTTTAGGTTTGGCAACTGGATCTTCACCTATAAAAGTATACGAAGAATTAGTTCGTCTTCATAAAGAAGAAGGTTTAAGTTTTGAAAATGTAGTGACTTTCAATTTGGATGAGTATTATCCAATGGATAAAAAAGATATTCAGAGTTACTGGTATTTCATGCACGAGCATCTTTTTAATCATGTTAATATTCTGCCTCAAAATATTAATATTCCTGATGGAAGTATCAGCAATGAAGACCTTCAGCAATATTGTATTGATTATGAAATGAAAATTAAAGCTTACGGCGGATTGGATTTTCAGCTTTTAGGAATTGGAAGAACGGGACATATCGGGTTCAATGAGCCGGGATCTCACGTAAATTCAGGAACCAGAAGTATTACATTAGATCACTTAACGCGTGTTGATGCGGCATCATCATTTTTAGGAATTGATAATGTACCTAAAAAAGCAATTACAATGGGAATTGGTACAGTAAAAAATGCCAAAAGAATTGTACTTCTTGGATGGGGAATCAGCAAAGCGGAAATTATAAAGAAAACAATCGAAGGTGAAATTTCATCTAGAGTTCCGGCGACGTATTTACAACAGCACAACAACACAACTTTTGTTTTAGATACCGAAGCTTCATCAGAATTAACGAGAGTGAAAACGCCTTGGTTGGTAAAATCTGTAATCTGGACAGACGAATTGAAATTGAAAGCGGTGGCTTGGTTAAGCGAATTAACTAAAAAACCTTTCTTAAAACTGACTGACAAAGATTATAATGATAACGGAATGTCAAGCGTTTTAAGCGAAGAAGGAACTGCATATAATTTGAATATCAAAATGTTCAACAAAATGCAGCAGACTATTACGGGCTGGCCGGGCGGAAAACCAAATGCCGATGATACGTACAGACCTGAACGCGCTACTCCGGAAAGAAAAAGAATTATCATTTTTAGTCCGCATCCTGATGATGATGTTATTTCGATGGGAGGAACTTTTGACAGATTGGTAGAGCAGGGTCATGATGTTCATATTGCATACCAGACTTCTGGAAATATTGCAGTTTCGAATCAGGAAGCTTTAAAGTTTGCTGAAATTTCTAAGGCATTAAATGCTAATTCTGGTGAAGCGGAAAAGATTATTGACTTTTTGAAAAACAAAAAAAGTAATGATATCGATTCGTTAGAAGTTAGAAAATTAAAAGGGTTGATTAGAAGAAGTGAATCTCTGGCAGCAACACGTTATTTAGGTTTGCCGGATTCTAATGTAAACTTCCTTGATCTTCCTTTTTATGAAACGGGAACGGTAAAGAAAAATAATCTTGGTGAAGCGGATATCGAAATTATGTGCGATATCATTGAAAGAATAAAACCTCATCAAATTTACGCAGCTGGAGATTTAGCAGATCCGCACGGAACGCACAAAGTTTGTCTGGATAGTTTATTTGAAGCTTTGAAACGTTTGAAACACAAAAGTTATATGGATGACTGCTGGGTTTGGTTGTACCGAGGTGCTTGGCACGAATGGGAAACGTACCAAATTGAAATGGCGGTTCCAATGAGTCCGGATCAGGTGCTGAAAAAACGTCACGCGATTTTCTATCACCAATCTCAAAAAGATGGTGTAATGTTCCAGGGAGATGACAGCCGTGAATTCTGGATTAGAGCAGAAGACAGAAACAGATTAACAGCAGAAAAATATCACGCTTTAGGTTTAGCAGATTATTCTGCAATCGAAGCTTTCAAGAGATATTTCTTCTAAGAAAATATTTAAAATAAAATAGACTATTTCATGTGGTTTATTTGGTTAGTTACCAAGTTTTGAAATGCAGCCGTGGTTGGCTGCATTTTTTTTATGCTTGTTTTTGAGATTTAACCACAAAGTTTTTTACCGCAAAGAGCGCTAAGGTTTACGCAAAGTTCGCAAAGTTTTTTTTTAGCTTTATCATTAAAAGAAGCTGAAGGACACAAAGCTGTTCGTCATTTTTTGTCACCCTGAGCGAAGTCTAAGGGGACAAAGTTTTTCTTCATTTTTTGTCATTTCGAGGAACGAGAAATCGCACGCGAAACTCCACAAAGTATATCCTCATTTTTTGTCACCCTGAGCGAAGTCGAAGGGCACAAAGAAGCTCCGTAAAGTTTTTCCTCAATAAATATTCAATACAATCTTGTCATTTCGAGGAACGAGAAATCTTCGTAAGTAGCTCCGCAAAGATTGTCGATTCTCGTTGTCGAATTTCTAGTGCGATTTCTCGTTCCTCGAAATGACAAACTGTATCTCCGTTAATAAAAAAAGTTCGCAAAGTTTTGTGAATAAACTTTGCGAACTTTGCGTAAACCTTTGCGCTCTTTGCGGTTAAATACTATATAGAAGAATTCAAAATTCTCTGTTTCACATGATCAATATACGATCTTCCAATCACATATCTCAATCCTTCAATTTCAATGCTGTTTCCTTCAACGGCATCAATTTTATCAATTGCAATCGTGTACGAACGGTGAATTCTTAGAAAGTTTTTTTCAGGTAGTAAATCTGTGAAGTCAGATAAAGTGCTGTGAATGATATATTTTCCCGTTAAGGTATTTATTTTTAAGTAATCTTTTAAGCTTTCGATAACCAAAATCTCATTGAAGAAAATCTTCTTCATTCTTTTTTTGTCGATTTTTACGAAAATAAAAGGACTGTCTGTGGTATTTTCTTGCGGAGAATTGGTTTTATTTTCGAGTCTTTTGCTGATTTTATTCAGCGTTTTCATTAATCTCGGAAATTCGATTGGTTTTACGAGATAATCTAAAACGTCGAGTTCATAAGTTTCAATTGCAAACTGACTGTAAGCACTTGTAATAACTAATAATGGTGGGTTTTCAAGACTTTTTATAAAATTAATTCCGTCCAGAACAGGCATATTAATGTCAAGAAAAATAACATCAACTCTATTATTTTTCAGAAAATTTAAGCCTTCAATTGGATTGCTAAAAGTATCTATTACCTCAAAATTCTCAATCGGCTCTAAATAGTTTTTTATAACATTGATTGCCAATGGCTCATCGTCAATAATCAAACATTTTATTTTCATTTCTATAATCTTATGTTTTTGAGCGAAATAATTTAGCAGGTAATCTTATATACGAGAAAAAGCTGCATTTAGGTTACTTTAATCACAAGCTTCACGACAAAAATATTCTTTTTATTTTTAAATGAAAGCTTATAGTCATTTTTATTATATCCTAATTCCAGTCTTTTTTTGACATTTTCGATACCTATACCACTTGACTTGTTAAAATTATCCTGATGCTGCGTAATTTCTGGCGTTGGATTTGAAATCGTAAAATGCAGGAAATCCCCTTTTACTTTAAAATCAATGTTAATCCTGACTTTTCCTGTGTTTTTGTTTACACCGTGTTTAAAGGCATTTTCAACAAAAGTCAGTAAAATCACCGGAGAAATCTCCTTATCATGAATATCTCCCGAAACTTCCATGTTAACTTCCAGACGTTCATCATTTCTGATTCTTTCTAAATCCAGATAATTTTGAATACATAAAATTTCGTTTTCTAAACTTTGCTTTTTACCACTTGTATCATAAAGCATATAACGCATTAATTCTGAAAGTTTTAAAACAATCTTTGGCGTTTTATTCGATTTTTCTACAGATAAAGAATAGATATTATTTAAAGTATTGAAGAAGAAATGCGGAGAGATTTGCGATTTCAGGAAAAGCAATTCGGTTTCTAATTGTGATTTCTCCAAATCAGTTACTCTTTTTTGCTCTTTTAAAAAGTCTAAAGTGATTTTGATTGCCGTAACAAATGTGATTACGTATAATTCTCCCATCATCATATCAATGGTATAATTAAGTGTCAGTTTATCAATTGTCTGCGGACCTTCCGGCCATACATTGTGTGTGATTAACAAATAGGTAAGATTAAATTTTACCAATACCATAAGGAAGATGGCAGACAAAACGGCAAGAACATAAAGCACATACTTTTTTCTGTAAACCAGATACGGCATAAAAACCAGAATATTCAAATAACACAACGTCATGTGAATAGGAAAACCCAGCAAATTGGTTTTTAGCGAATATAGATAGTCATTAAAATAACTTCCCCATCGAAAAGTATTAAATAAGAAATAAGTCAGCCAAAAAACCACATGATAATACAAAGGTACGCGGTATAATTTGTTAGAATTGAAATTCATAATATGAGTATGTTTTGTGACTTTTTTTGATGTTTATCTAAGTTTATGTGTTGTCCGTCTAAATAAGTTTTAATAAAAAGTCGGTTTGTTTAAATTTAAAGTTAAATTAAGGTTGTTTTATATGAAGAAAATTCTCGTGCCGGCTTTATTTGCAATTTTGGCTACAAGTTGTAAAATAAATGTAAACAAAAATAATAAACAGGAAAATATTTTTGTTAACCATGTTGATCCTTTTATTGGAACAGGTGGACACGGCCATACGTACCCTGGAGCGACAGTTCCTTTTGGGATGTTGCAAGTAAGTCCAGATAACGGGATCTCAAGCTGGGACTGGTGTTCAGGCTATCATTATTCAGATTCTATCGTTTCCGGTTTCAGTCATTTACACTTAAGCGGAACAGGAATTGGTGATTTGGCGGACATTTTATTTATGCCGACCAACAAAAAAGTCGATTTGACATTAAAAACAACTTCACGCGATCAATTATCTTATAAATCATTTTACAGTCATGTTAACGAAAAAGCAGCACCGGGCTCTTACCAAGTTTTTCTTAAAGATCCTAAAATCAATGTAGAATTAACTTCTTCACAAAGAACAGCGTATCATAAATATACGTTTACAAAAAACGATAAACAATCTGTAATTATCGATTTAGGATTTGCCATAAATTGGGACAAAGCCTTAAAAACGGGAATTACAATTGAAGACGAATATACTATAAGCGGTTACCGATATAGTAAAGGCTGGGCAGCAAATCAAAAAGTATTTTTTGTAGCCAGGTTTTCAAAACCTATCATAGAATCAATTTTATCTGCAGATAAACAAATTGTTACCGGTAAAAAAGCAGATGCCGAAAATACATCGGCACAATTATTTTTTGACCCGAAAAACTCAGATGAATTATTTATAAAAGTCGCTTTATCATCTGTAAGTGTGGCTAATGCCAAAGATAATCTGGACGGAGAAAAAGCCAATTTCGACAATACAAAATCAGAAGCCGCTTCGATTTGGAATAACGCATTAAGTAAAATTAAAGTTGAAACACCAGTAGATTCGTTAAAAACGATTTTTTATACTGCGATGTATCACGCACAAGTTGCCCCTGTAACCTATAGTGATAAAAACGGTCAATTTAGAAAAGAGGACGATCAAATTGTTACAGCAAAAGATTATACCGCTTATTCGACCTTATCACTATGGGATACTTTTAGAGCCGAAAATCCTTTATTGACTTTATTGGCTCCAGACAAAACTTCAGACATTGTCAACTCAATGTTAGCGTATTACGATACGAAAAAAATATTACCAGTTTGGACTTTATACGCCAACGAAACCAACACAATGACAGGTTATCATTCGATTCCTGTAATTGTCGATGCATACTTAAAAGGTATAAAAGGTTTTGATGCCGAAAAAGCTTTCGAAGCCATGAAAGCCACCATGATGCAGGACGAGCGTGGTTTAAACTTCTACAAAAAATACGGTTATATACCTTATAATTTATTAGACGAATCGGTTACGATTACTTTGGAATATGCTTACGACGATTGGTGTGTAGCGCAAATGGCAAAAGCTTTGGGTAAAAATACTGATTACGAATTTTTCTTAAAACGTTCTGAGGCATATCAATATTTATTTGATCCGAAAACAGGATTTATGAGAGGAAAATCAGATGATGGAAAATCATGGAACGAACCTTTCGATCCAAAACATTCAAACCACAGAGAACACACGGATTATACCGAAGGAAATGCCTGGCAGCACAGCTGGTTTGTACCGCAAAATGTCGATAATTTAATTTCGATTCACGGCGGAAATGAAACCTTTACCAAACGTTTAGAGCAACTATTTACCGAAAGTTCAGAAATTACAGGAAACAATGTTTCGGCAGATATTTCAGGATTAATTGGGCAATACGCACACGGAAACGAGCCAAGTCATCACATTGCGTATATGTTCAATCACGCAGGTCAGCCTTGGAGAACGCAATATTGGGTACGCCATATTTTAGATACGCAATACAATACAACACCAAACGGATTAAGCGGTAACGAGGACTGCGGACAAATGTCGGCTTGGTATGTTTTCAGTTCAATGGGATTATACCCAATGAATCCGGCTTCGGGAGAATATGAAATTGGAAGTCCAATTTTCGAGAAAGCAACCATCAATCTTGAAGGCGGAAAAACTTTTGTAATTGAAGCTCAAAATGTTTCAAGCAAAAACTTTTATATCCAGTCGGCAACTTTAAACGGAGTCGAATTTAATAAAACAGCAATCACACATCAACAAATTTTAAAAGGCGGGGTTTTACATTTTGTAATGGGACCTCAGCCAAATAAAAACTGGGGAACAAAGAAATAAAACAAAAAACGTAACTAACCTACTAACAAATATATTTAATGGATATTATTGACGTATCGATAATCGTAGCTTACATTCTGCTCTCAGTGAGTATCGGAATCTGGATTTCAAGAAAAGCAAAACAAGGATTAGATGATTATTTTCTTGGCGGAAAAACAATCAAATGGTATTTTTTAGGTCTAAGTAACGGATCTGGAATGTTTGATGTTTCCGGAACTTCCTGGATGATTGGGGTACTTTTTCTATATGGAGTAAAAAGTTTTATGTTCATGTGGCTTTGGCCAATTTGGAACCAGATTTTCGTAATGATGTTCCTTGCAGTCTGGATTAGAAGATCGAAAGTAATGACAGGTTCTGAGTGGATTTTAACCCGTTTTGGAAGCGACAGAGCCGGAAAAGCATCGCATATTATCGTGGCTATTTTTGCCATTATTTCTACAATTGGTTTTATCGCTTATTTCTTCGAAGGAATCGGAAAATTTGTAACCATTATTCTTCCGTGGGATTTAACGCTTCATTATGGTGATTTAATTCTATTGACTTCAGAGCGCTCTTATGCCTTAATTATCATCTTTTTAACTACAATTTATACCGTAAAAGGTGGAATGTTTTCTGTAGTTGCAACAGAGGTTGTACAATATTTAATCATGATTGTAGCCGGAGTTTTAATTGCCGGATATGCTTTTGTCAATTATACTGATATTCAGATAAATTCGGTTATTACTGAGGAATGGAAAAATGTTTTCTTCGGATGGCAGTTTGAAACCCAGTGGAGTGATAAATTCCAAACGTTCAATAATTTAATTGATTCTGAAGGTTACAAAATGTTTGGTGCTTTTATAGGAATGACGTTATTCAAAGGTTTCTTTGCAAGTGTCGCAGGACCAACACCGAGTTACGATTTACAACGTGTTCTTTCAACTAAATCTGTAAAAGAAGCTGCTTATATGAGTGGTTTCACGAACTTAATTTTATTCATTCCAAGATATTTATTAATCACCGGAATCGTAGTAATTGCATTGGTAAACTTAGCACCAGAATTAAATGCCAACACAGGTTTAACCGGAGCCGATTTAGAATTATTAATGCCAAAAGTGGTCAATTTATATATCCCGGTTGGAATAAAAGGAATTCTTTTAGCAGGTTTATTAGCCGCATTTATGTCTGGATTCTCCGCTTTCGTAAATGCTGGGCCAGCCTATATTGTAAATGATATTTATAAAAAATACTTTAAACCAGTTGCGACAAATGCGCATTATATTAAAGTAAGCCAGATTTCATCTTTCCTTGTAGTTGGTTTAGGAGTTTTTATGGGATTCTTCGCAGACTCCATCAACTCTTTAACACTTTGGATTACAAGTGCTTTATACGGAGGTTATGTTGCTGCAAATTTCCTAAAATGGATTTGGTGGCGTTTTAACGGCTGGGGCTATTTCTGGGGAATGTTCGCCGGATTAATTGTAGCTTCTTTACAATTTGCTTTAGGTCAGGTGAAAGGAAGTTTAACCGAAGGATCATTTTTATACGATTTAGCACAAGTACAAGCGATTTATTTGTTTCCAATAATATTTGGTTTCTCAATTTTAGGATGTGTTTTAGGAACGTTCTTAAGTAAACCAACAGACATGGAAGTTTTAAAATCGTTCTACGCAAACGTAAGACCTTGGGGATTCTGGGGTCCGGTTTATAAAGTATTAAAGTCAGAAGATTTTACTTTCGAAAAAAACAATGATTTCTGGAGAGATATGATGAATTGTGCCATCGGAATTGTGTGGCAGTCGAGTATGATTTTGCTTCCGATTTTCTTTATTATCAGAGATTATCCAAAAGCAATTACGGCTTTGATTGTGTTTTTAGTAACGACTACAATATTGAAGTTTACATGGTTGGATAAGGTTAGAAAAATTGAAGATTAAACAGCAATTTGTCATTTCGACGAAGGAGAAATCTCCACGAGAAACTCTACAAAGATTGGCGACTAACGAGAAGGAGCTTCTTACGGAGATTTCTTCTTCGTCGAAATGACAAAACTGAAAAAAATTTAAACACATAGAAACATAGGTTTAAGTGTGTATAAAAAAGAATACAAAAGAAACTAGTTTCTAACACATAGCTATGTTTGTTAATGCAAGTGAAACGCCTTTAAGCGGTTTTCAAAAACTATGTTTCTATGTGTTTAAACAAATGACAAAAGTGAGAGAATAAAAAAACAAAACAATAAAAAAACAAAAATAATGAGCAGTATTCCTTGGCAAGACAGACCCGAAAACAGTAACGATGTAATGTGGAGATATTCTGAAAATCCAATTATCGACAGATATGCAATACCATCATCAAACAGTATTTTTAATAGTGCTGTAGTTCCTTTTGGAGATGGTTATGCGGGAGTTTTCAGATGTGATAACAAAGCGGTTCAAATGAATATTTTTGCCGGCTTTAGTAAAAACGGAATCGATTGGGACATTAACCACGAACCAATTGTAATGCAGTCTGGTAATACAGATATGATCGAATCTGCTTATAAATATGATCCGCGTGTGGTTTTCATTGAAGATCGTTATTGGATTACATGGTGTAATGGTTACAACGGACCAACTATTGGAATTGGATATACTTTTGACTTTAAAGAGTTTTTTCAATGCGAAAATGCCTTTTTACCATTCAACAGAAATGGTGTTTTATTCCCTCAAAAAATAAACGGAAAATACGCCATGTTAAGCCGTCCAAGTGATAACGGACATACGCCATTTGGAGATATCTGGATCAGCTACAGCCCGGACATGAAATATTGGGGAGAACATAGATTGGTAATGAAACCAAGTCCTTTTGAACAAAGCGCTTGGCAGTGTACGAAAGTTGGAGCAGGGCCAATTCCTATTTTAACTAATGAAGGCTGGCTGATGATCTACCACGGCGTTATCAATACCTGCAACGGTTTCCGTTATGCAATGGGTTCTGCGCTTTTAGATGTTGATTCACCAGATAAAGTAAAATACAGAACGCAGCCATATTTATTAGGTCCGGCAGAAATTTATGAAATGGTAGGAGATGTGCCAAATGTAGTTTTCCCATGTGCCGCTTTACACGATACAGAAGAAGATAAATTAGCCGTTTATTATGGTGCAGCAGATACTGCCGTAGCCATTGCATTTGGTAAATTAAGTGAAGTAATTCAGTTTACAAAAGATAACAGTTTATAGAAAAAGCATGCGTTTAAAAATTCAATGGTTAACAGTTGTTTTAGTTTCTTTTTCGGTTGCGGGATTTTCTCAATCGAAGAAAAATACCATTATTCCTAAAACATACGTCGCGGCAAAAACAACAAGTCCAATTACAATTGATGGAGACGAATCTGATGCTTCATGGAGCAAAGCAGACTGGACTGATCTTTTTGAAGATATAGAAAACGGCATTAAACCCAAGTATGCAACAAAAGTAAAAATGCTGTGGGACGAAACCAATTTTTATATTTTAGCAAAGATGGAGGAGCCGCACGTTTGGGCCAATTTAAAACAACGTGACACTATTATTTTTTACAACAATGATTTCGAAGTTTTTATAGATCCCGACAGCGACACTTTTAACTATTACGAATTAGAAATAAACGCCTTGAACACTGCTTGGGATCTATTTTTATCAAAACCTTATAGAGAAAATGATCTCGTAGTTTTAAACGACTGGAATATTCCGGGTTTAAAATCGGCAGTTAAAGTTCAGGGAACGCTTAATAATCCAACAGATACTGATCAAGGCTGGACTTTAGAAATGGCAATTCCGTGGGCATCTTACAAAACCTCTTATTTCGATCAAAATTTACCAGTCGATAAATTCTGGAGAGTTAATTTTTCAAGAGTAAACTGGCAGCATTCCCTTGTTGACGGAAAATACGAACGCAAAAAAGACGCCGACGGAAAATTTCTTCCGGAATACAATTGGGTTTGGTCGCCAATGGGAGTCATCAATATGCATGAACCTGAAAAATGGGGCTATGTTTATTTTTCTTCAAAAGAAGGAAAAGATACCTTTACAATTCCGCAGGACGAAAAAGTAAAATGGGAACTTTACAATTTATACAGAGCCCAAAAAGAATATTTTCAAAAGAATAAAATTTGGTCAAAATCATTGGCGAATCTAACAAAAGAAACGATCAGCATTGATAATAAAATTTTAAAACCTATCTTAGAAAATCATTCCAGCGGATATAATATTTCAGTAAAAAGTCCTTTTTCGAATCAAACATTTGTGATAAAAGAGGACGGAAAAATAATAGCAAAATAAACCACAAACCACTATGAAACTACCAAAACTATTACTTTTTTTACTGGCACTCAGCATTTTTTCGTGTGCCAAAAAAGAAGAAACCACCACATTTAAATTTGCAGTCTGGACAACCGCAGATGCCAAAAAATCAGACGCAGATTACACCAAAGAATTCAAAAAATACAAAGACGGCGGAATCGATGAAGTATTAATCAATACGACAACTGATCCAAAACTTTTAAAAAGATTAGTGCCTCTTGCTACAAAAGAAGGCCTAAAAGTTCACGCCTGGATAATGGCGATGAACCGTCCAAATGATTCAGTTGCGTTACAACATCCGGATTGGTATCAGGTAAGTAAAGAAGGAAAATCTTGTTTTGACAATCGTCCGTATGTTGATTATTACCAATGGTTATGCCCAACCAGAAAAGAATCCAGAGAACACGTTTTACATTTAGTGGAAGAACTGGCAAAAGTTGAAGGAATCGAAAGTGTTCACTTAGATTATATTCGTTTCCCGGACATCTTTTTACCAATTAGTTTACTGCCAAAATACAACTTGGTTCAGGATGTAGAATTACCTCAATTCGATTTTTGTTATTGTGACGAATGTGTAAAAGCATTCGAAAAAATCCACCATAAAAATCCAAAAGAAAGTCATAATACTTCTATCGATATGGAGTGGAAAAACTTCCGTTTAAATGCGATAAAAGCTGTTGTTGATGATGTGTATAAAATTGCGCACAAACACAACAAACAATTAACCGCAGCCGTATTTCCTTACCCTGAAATGGCAGATCACATGGTACGTCAGCGTTGGGACAAATGGAATATCGACGAAGTATATCCAATGATTTACCACAGTTTTTACAATGAAGAAATTGACTGGGTTGGTTATGCTACCAAACAAGGTGTTGCCGATTTAGAAGATAAGAAAACGAAAATCAATACAGGAATTTATATTCCGGGATTGAAAAATGATAAAGAGCTAAAACAAGCTATTTTAGAAGCAAAAGAAAATGGAGCAGTAGGAGTTTCATTTTTCGACGGAAATGCATTGTCTGAAAGTAATTTAAAGACAATCAAAGAAACAAAAGCAAGTTTAAAGTAATATTTTTAAACACATAGAAACATAATGTAGATAATTCAACTTTGTCAAAGTTTTAAACTTTGACAAAGTTCAGGCGATAAAACTATGTTTGTTAATGCAAGTGAAACGCCTTTATGCGGTTTCAAAAACTATGTTCCTATGTGTTTAAATAAAACTAAAAGTAAAAAAGCATGTCAAATAGAAGAGACTTTATCAAAAAAGCAGCTTTAGGCGCAGCAGCCGTAAGTTCTGTAGGCTTTAGCGGATTTGCAAAAGAGAAAGAAAATGAAAAAGAAGGCGCATTAGAATTTCCTTCAAAAAAAGTAAAAAAGCCAGTTGTTATTTCAACCTGGAACCACGGCTTGCCAGCAAATAAAGAAACCTGGGAACAATTAAAAGCCGGAAAACCAGCCTTAGATGCTATTGAAGCCGGAATGAAAATTCCAGAAGCAGATCCAAATGTACGAAGTGTAGGCTATGGAGGATATCCGGATCGCGAAGGAAAAGTAACCCTTGATGCCTGTATAATGGATCACAACAGCAATTGCGGTTCGGTTTGTTTTTTACAGGGAATTATGCATCCAATTTCTGTAGCAAAAAGAGTATTGCAAAATACACCTCACGTAATGCTTGCCGGACAAGGTGCATTACAGTTTGCTTTATCAGAAGGATTTAAAGAAGAAAATTTACTAACTCCTGAATCTGAAAAAGACTGGAAAAAATGGCTGGAAGATTCAAAATACAAACCAGTTATTAATATAGAAAATCACGATACCATAAGCATGCTAATGTTAGATCAAGATGGCAATCTTTCAGGAGGGTGTACCACCAGTGGTGCTGCCTGGAAGATGCATGGCCGCGTCGGTGACTCCCCAATAATCGGCGCGGGTCTTTTTCTGGATAACGAAGTAGGCGCTGCGGCGGCAACCGGTTTAGGCGAAGCTGTAATTAGAACCGCAGGAAGTGCGATGGTTGTCGAATTAATGCGTCAGGGAAAATCGCCTTATGATGCGTGTAAAGAAATCACAGAGCGTATTTACAACAAACACAAAAACCATAAAGACATGGAATATCTGCAAGTTGGTTTTATTGCTTTAAATAAAAACGGAGAACATGCAGGTTATAGTTTAAGATCTGGTTTTAATTATGCCGTTTCTGATGATGAAAAGGGGCATAGAATGGAAGATGCGAAATTTAAAATGTCGTGGGATAAATAAAAATACTATGCGGGAACTTTGTCAAAGTTTAAAACTTTGACAAAGTTTGACCACAATATTGTCATTTCGAGGAACGAGAAATCTCCGCAAGTAGCTCTACAAAGATTGACGAGTTACTATGAGGAGTTTCTTACGGAGATTTACTTCGTCAGTTCGCTATCGCTCGGGTCTCCTCCGTCGAAATGACAAAAATTGAGAAAACTCAATTGAGAATAAAAATTTTAAACACATAGATACATAGATTCTTCTCTCACAATCTATCCCGATAACAATCGGGGCTATGTGTTCAAACAAAAACAAAGAATGAAAACAACAATATTTATATTAACCTTATTACTTTCAGTTTTATCTGTTAACGCTCAGGAAAAAGCTCCATTTTGGCAGGATGAAAAAATCAATGAAGATAATAGAGAGCCCATGCACGCCGCCTATTATGTTTTTGAAAACGAAACATTAGCCGCTAAAAACGAATGGAGACAATCTAAAAATTACTTAGACATTAACGGAGCCTGGAAATTTAAATATGTGGATAATCCGGCGGCACTTCCAAAAGATTTTGAGAAAACTGATTTTAATGATAAAAGCTGGGATAATTTTAAAATTCCCGCAAGCTGGGATGTAAACGGTTATGGATATCCGGTTTATGTAAATACGACTTACGATTTTGATTATTTAATGGCACCAAATCCGCCGTTTGTGCCAACAAAATACAATCCTACAGGAGTTTACAGAAGAGAAATTACAATCGATAAATCTTGGGAAGGAAAAGATATTTTTCTGCATATCGGAACAGCAAAATCAAATCTTACGGTTTGGGTAAACGGTGTTTATGTAGGTTATGGCGAAGATGGAAAATTACCTTCGGAGTTCAAATTAAACAAATACGTAAAAACCGGAAAAAACACCATCGTTTTACAAGTGATGAAATGGAATGACGGTTCGTATTTAGAATGTCAGGACATGTGGAGAATGAGCGGAATTACCAGAGATTCGTATTTAGTTGCCAGAAATAAAGCTCATTTAAGTGACTTCGAAATTATTCCGGATTTAGATGCCAATTACGTAAACGGAAGTTTAAAAATCACAACTCAATTTTCTGATTTAGATAAAAAAGACAGCTATACTTTAGACGTTCAGTTAAAAGATGGAGACAAGATTGTAACGTCAAAAAATATTGCTGCTTTAAGCGAAAAACAAACTTTTGATTTTAATGTTGAGAATCCGAAGAAATGGAGTGCAGAAATTCCGAATTTATATCAGGTACGTTTTATTTTAAAAGATAAAAAAGGAGCTGTAATTGAAGTTATCAATCAAAATGTTGGTTTTAGAAAAGTAGAAATTAAGGGCGGACAGCTTTTAGTAAATGGAAAAGCGATTTACATAAAAGGTGTAAACCGTCATGAAGTTGATCCAATTACAGGTCAGACAATTTCAAGAGAAAGAATGGAGCAGGATATTAAATTGATGAAAGAATTTAATATCAATGCCGTGAGAATGTCGCATTATCCAAACGATGAATATTTCTACGAATTATGTGATAAATACGGAATTTATGTGGTTGATGAAGCCAACATAGAATCACACGGAATGGGTTACGATATTACCAAAACACTTGGCAATAAACCGGACTGGGAATTAGCGCACATTCAGCGTATGCAGCGAATGATCGAAAGAGATAAAAATCATACTTCGATTATTATTTGGAGTATGGGGAATGAAGCCGGAAACGGTTACAACTTTTACAGAGGTTATTTGTGGATTAAAAACCGTGATAAATCAAGACCAATTCAATATGAAAGAGCAACTGCAGGAGCTTGGGACGGAAAAGATTTAAAATTTGAATGGGATTCAGACATTATCGATCCAATGTACAGTTCGCCAAACAAAATGGAAGAATATATTCTGGCAAACCCAAATCCGTCAAGACCATACATTCAGTGTGAATATGCACATGCAATGGGGAATTCGATGGGGAATTTTAAAGATTATTGGGATGTCATTCGCAAATATCCAAACTTTCAGGGAGGTTTCATTTGGGATATGATCGATCAGTCGGTTTATAAAAAACTGGATAACGGAACCACAATTTTAGCTTACGGAGGAGATTTTGGTCCAAAAGATGTAAAAAGCGATAACAACTTTGTGAACAACGGCGTATTTACGGTGGACAGAAAACCAAATCCGCATGCGCTTGAAGTACGAAATGTGTATCAAAATATCCTAACTTCCTGGGAAAATCAGGAAACGGCTACAATAAAAGTTTACAATGAATTTACGTTTAAAGATTTAAGCAACGTAACTTTGCATTGGACCTTAATTTTAGACGGAGTGAAAGAAACGACAGGCGTTATCGATTATCTAGCAATCGATCCAACACAATCAAAAACCTATACATTGCCCATTAAATTAGGCGATAAAAAATTTCAGGAAGCTTTTATAAACATCAGCTATCAGTTAAAACAAGAAGAACCATTTTTGCCAAAAGGTTTCGAAATTGCAACGGAACAACTGGCGTATAAAGGAACGTGGAAAAACGATATTAAAATCGAAGGCGCTTCAAAAATTACAGTTGAGAAAAAAGCCAATGCTACAGTTTTCAAAAGTGACAAAGCTGAGATTACTTTCGATAAAAAAACAGGGTTTATCAGCGGTTATTCCTTCAATAATCAGTCTATTATAAAAGATGGATATCAATTGCGCCCAAATCTTTGGAGAGCACCAAACGATAATGATTTTGGCGCTAATTTTCAGGTAAACTTAAAAGCTTGGAAAGAGGCGACAGAAAATCCAACTTTGGTAAACTGGACATTTACTCCATCAAAAGACAATAAAATTCTGGTAAAAGCAACATATAGTTTAGCGCAGGTTTCTTCGACTTTAGAATTGAATTATGAGTTAAACGGAAACGGAGAATTAGTTGTAAAAGAAGTTTTAAATATTGATAAAAATAAAGAACAGCCTATTTTACCAAGATTTGGAATGGAAGTAATTGTTCCGAGAGATTTCAGTAATATGACCTATTACGGAAGAGGCCCGCACGAAAATTACATCGACAGAAAGTACAGTTCAAAAGTGGGATTGTATACACAAACCGTTTCAGAACAATATTATCCATACATCCGTCCGCAGGAAACGGGAAATAAAACAGATGTACGTTTCTTAGAATTATCAGGAGATAAATTGAAATTAACGGTAACATCTGATGAATTATTGGCCGTAACCGCTTTACATTTTTTAAATGAAGATTTAGACGACGGATTGCAAAAAGACCAAAGACACGCTGCCGAATTGAAAGAAAGAGATTTAACAAGTTTAAAAATCGATTCGAAACAAATGGGAGTTGGCGGAATCGACAGCTGGCAAGCCTGGCCAATGGAAAAATATCTTTTAAGAGGAAAAAATTATCAGTATCAATTTAAAATAACACCATCTTTAAAATAATAATTATGAGATCATTAAAACCATTATTCGTCTTAATCTTCTTAACTGTTTTAAGTTTGGGTTATAGTCAGAAAAAAGTTTTTACTGCAAAAGACATTCAAATCATTCCGAAACCCAATCAGGTTTTGATTCAGTCAGGAAGTTTTGAGTTTTCTAAAAATACCGTTTTTGTTGCCAATACTGATTTTCAAAAAGATATTTCAAGCGCTTTAATCAACAAATTTGAAGTGGCTGCAGGCTGGCGACCAATTTTGGGAGTAAAAGCACCGCAGAACAATTTTGTTCAGTTTAAAACAGATCCAAATCTGCATAAAGAAGCGTATAAAGTTGAGGTAAACAATAATATAATTACAATTACAGCAAAAGGAAATGCCGGTTTTATCTACGGATTAGAAACCATCAGACAATTACTTCCTACTGCGATTGAAAGCACTTATGCAATTTCATCTGCAAAATGGCAGATCCCGAATATTGTGATTACAGACGAACCGCGTTTTCAATGGAGAGGTTTAATGCTGGATTTATCTCGTCATTTTTTCGATAAAAATTATATTCTGGCAACCATCGATCGTTTAGCCATGCACAAAATGAACGTTTTGCATTTACATTTAGTTGATGATCAGGGCTGGAGAATTGAAATTAAAAAATATCCAAAACTTACAGAAGTTGGAGCATGGAGAGTGAATCAGGAAAACGTAGCTTGGAATGCCAGATTAGCGACAAACCCTGATGAAAAAGGAACTTACGGCGGATTTTTTACGCAGGAAGAATTAAAAGAAATCGTAAAATATGCAGCAAGCAAAAACATCGAAGTAATTCCAGAAATCGAAATGCCGGCGCACGTAAGCTCTGCCATTGCAGCTTATCCGGAACTGGCTTGTTTTGATCAGCGTATTGGCGTTCCGTCTGGCGGAGTTTGGCCTATTACAGATATTTATTGTGCAGGAAAAGAATCTACATTTGAGTTTCTGCAAAATGTATTAGACGAAGTAATGACGATTTTTCCATCAAAATATATTCATATTGGAGGCGACGAAGCGACAAAAACCAATTGGGATAAATGTCCAAACTGCCAAAAAAGAATGAAAGATTTAGGTCTGAAAAATTCAACGGAACTGCAAAGTTATTTTGTAAAACGTATTGAAAAATACATCAATTCTAAAGGTAAAAAAGTAATTGGCTGGGATGAAATTGTAGAAGGCGGTTTAGCTCCAGAAGCAACTGTAATGAGCTGGAGAGGAACAAAAGGCGGTATTGAAGCGGCAGATCAAGGTCATGATGTTATTATGACTCCGGAATCTCCTTGTTATTTTAATTTTTACCAAGGTCCTCAAAATGAAGAACCATTGGCGTTTGATGCCTATAATCCTTTAAATAAAGTGTACGAATTTGAGCCAATCGTACCAACAATGTCACCTGTTGAAGCGAATCATGTTTTGGGCGGACAGGCTAATTTATGGGTAGAATATCTTTCGGGACCAAAGGATTCAGAATATATGATTTTTCCAAGACTGGCAGCTATGGCTGAGGTTTTATGGAGTTCGAAAGAAAGCCGTAACTGGATTGATTTTACAACGAGACTGAAACCATTATTAAATCGCTATGATTATTTAGGAATCAATTATGCTAAAAGTGCTTATTTGGTAACCGCTTCTTCAACAGCAGATTTGACTAAAAAACAAATTAATGTGACACTGAAAAATGAATTCCCAAATCCGGATATTCGATATGTTTTAGGAGATAAAACGATCGATCATCATGCGGTGAAATATATAAACCCAATTGAATTTAAAGAAACGACTGTTTTAAAAGCTTCTTTATTTCAGGATGAAAAACCAGTTGGAAAAACATTTACAGATACTATTATTTTCCATAAAGCTTTTGCACAAAAAGTCAAATACTTAACGCCTTATAATGATAATTATAAAGGAGATGCTAATACAATGGTCAATACAATTCGAGGAAGTAAAAACTTCCATGATGGACAATGGCAGGCGTGGCTTGTTAATGATATGGAATTGGTAATTGATTTTGAAAAACAGGAAAGCGTTGAACAGGTAATCGTAGGAGCTTTAGAGAGTCAGGGAGCTGGCGTTAATTTTCCTGTAAAAATTAAAGTTTTGGTTTCAAATGATGGAATCAAATATCAGGAAGTTGGGAAAGTTTCACGTCCGTATGCTCCAAATGTAACTTCGGAATTGAAGGATTTCAAAATCAATTTTGGAAAAGTCAATACACGATTTGTAAAAGTAATCGCTTATAACCTTAAGAAAAGCCCGAAAGGGGAAAGTTCTTGGTTGTTTGTGGATGAGATTTTAGTGAATTAAGCCGTATTACAAGCAATCTTGTCATTTCGACGAAGGAGAAATCTCCACAAGTAGCTCGACAAAGATTGATGAATTACTATGAGGAGTTTCTTGCGAAGATTTCTCCTCCGTCGAAATGACAAAAATCTGGAGAAACTTTGAAAAAGCTATACGCTTATAGTATTACACTCAATCTTGTCATTTCGACGAAGGAGAAATCTCCACGAGTAGCTCGACAAAGATTGATGAATTACTATGAGGAGTTTCTTGCGAAGATTTCT